>NZ_JCALCE010000070.1:0-6765 GCF_059812195.1 Mycobacterium sp. NGS68
AACTCGGCGAACGCGGGCACGGCGGGATTGGCCGGTGCCGCTGCCGCATTGCCGGAAGCCGCGAAGTTTGTGGGTGCCACCGACCTGAAGCCACTCGGTGGTGTCGGTGGTCTGGGCGGCGCCGGACTGGGCGACGGCCTGGGCAAGGCGCGTCTGGTGGGCGCGATGTCGGTCCCGCCGACGTGGCAGGGATCGATGCCGGCGCGGATGGGGTCCGGCGCGATGTCGGGCCTGGGCGCTGGGCTGCCCGCCGAGATGGCTGCGGCCGCCGGTGCGGGCGGGGCGCCGATGGGCGGCGGCATGCCGATGATGCCGATGCCGATGGGCGGCGGCGCCGGCGCCGGCATGCCCGGCGGCATGATGGGCCGCGGCGGCGCGAGCCCCAATCATGTGGTGCAGAACCGGCCCAGCGTGGTGCCGCGGTCCGGGGTCGGCTAAGCCGCTTCCGGCTGCGCATTGCGGACGATACGTCCGCGGTATCGCAATTGGCGGTCAATTCTCCGCATGGCGGATTTGGTTGCGCAATTCTTGGGCTTTGAATAGGGCCCAATAGGGCCGTCGAGCAAAACCCGATAATTGGTATCTGGGGTGGGCGCGCGTCCCGCGCTTGCCGCGGGTGTCGCTATTTGCGCCGTCCCGGACGGTAATCCCTTGGCGCCCAATGATTTTCGGCTGCACAGGGTGCTCGGCGGCCGTCGACGGGCATCGAGCGGCTGTGGCCCCTGCGGCGGCCCGAAAATTCGCCTGCGACACGCCGGTTCGCGTTTCGGGGCTGATCAGGTTCGTAACTATACCGTGATCTGCAGTGTATCCAGGAAGGCAGACTCGGTGAGCGACGATCCATTCCGCGGAATGTCACGTCGTGACTTTCTGGCAAAAGCGTGCGGCGTCGGTGGCGCGGCATTTCTGATGGATTGGGCGGCCCCGGTCATCGAACAGGCCTATGCCGCGGGACCCTGCTCCGGTCATTTGTCCGACATCCAGCACATCGTGTTGCTCATGCAGGAGAACCGGTCGTTCGACCACTACTTCGGCACCCTGTCTTCGACCCGGGGTTTCCAGGATCCGGGCGCGTTGCCCAACATCTTCAACCAAGTCGGCTGGGACCCCAGGACGCAGAAGCCGGACCCGGTCGCCACCACGATGCCCTTTCGCCTCGACACCACCCGCGGCTTCCGCTTGGACGGCGAGTGCGTCAACGACCCCGATCACGCATGGACCGCCATGCACAACTCCTGGAACAACGGCGCCAACAACAACTGGCTGCCGGCGCAGGCGAATACGCGCACCGGTCCGTACATCCCGATGGTGATGGGCTACTACACGCGCAAGGACATTCCGATCCACCATTTGCTGGCGGACGCGTTCACGATCTGCGACGGCTACCACTGCTCGCTGCTGGGCGGGACGCTGCCCAATCGCCTGTACTGGATGAGCGCCACCATCAACCCGGAAGGCGACAAGGGTGGGCCGCAGCTGGTGGAGCCCGGGTTCCTGCCCCTGCAGCAGTACAGCTGGACGATCATGCCGGAGAACCTGGAAGCCGCCGGCGTCAGCTGGAAGGTGTATCAGAACAAGGACGCCGGGCGTTTCATCAATACGCCCATCAGCAACAACGGGCTGGTGCAGGCGTTCAAGCAGTCAGCGGACCCCCGGTCGAACCTGGCCCGGTTCGGCATCGCTCCGACCTATCCCATCGACTTCGCGTCCGACGTCCGGGCCAACCGGCTGCCGGCGGTGTCCTGGTTGGTTCCGAACTTCATCCAGTCCGAACACCCCGCGCTGCCGGTGGCCCTCGGCGCCGTCGCCATGGTGAACGCGCTGAAGATTTTGCTGACCAACCCCGCGGTTTGGGAAAAGACGGTGCTGATCGTCATGTACGACGAGAACGGCGGATTTTTCGATCACGTCGTGCCGCCCACGGCGCCGATCGGCACGCCGGGCGAATGGATTCCCAACAGCGTCGACATCAACGCGGTGAGCGGGTCCAGCGGCATCCGCGGACCGATCGGTCTGGGTTATCGCGTGCCCTGCTGGGTGATTTCGCCGTACAGCCGTGGCGGCCTGATGAACCACGACACCTTCGACCACACCTCGCAGCTGAAGCTGATCCGCACCCGTTTCGGTGTGCCGGTGCCCAACCTGACCCCTTGGCGCGACAGCGTGGTCGGGGACATGACCTCGACCTTCAACTTCGCCACGCCGCCGGACCCGTCCCAGCCGAAGTTGGCCAATCCCAACCTGGCCGCGATTCCAAAGCTGCCGCAGTGCATCCCGAACATCGTCCTCGGCACCACCGACGGAGCATTGCCGAGCATTCCGTATCGGGTGCCCTATCCCCAATCCATGCCGACCCAGGAAACGACGCCCGTTCGCGCGGTTTCCAGCGGACCCTGTTAGCTGCGGCTCGCGAACCGACTTTCGTCGTCGGAATTGCGTGAGCAAACAGTGATAAATCCGACCACGACACGCCGACCGGCGTGTCGTCGCTGATCAGGGTCGCAACTATACCGTGATCTGGAATATGAGCGAGGGCCGCGAGGAGGCCATGTGGTGAGCGACTACTCGGTCGACGGAATGTCGCGTCGACAATTTATGTCCAAAGCCGCCGCCGCCACCAGCGCCGGAGCCCTGATGTCGCTGGCCGGTCCCGTGATCGAAAAGGCTTATGGCGCAGGGCCCTGTAGCGGCAATTTGAACGATATCGAACACATCGTGTTGTTGATGCAGGAAAACCGGTCGTTCGACCACTACTTCGGCACGCTCTCGTCCACCCGGGGGTTTGACGACCCGACCGCGCTGCCCAATGTATTCAAACAGGTCGGCTGGAACCCGATGACCCAGAAGCTGGACCCGAGTGGCATCACGATGCCGTTCCACTTCGACACCACCCGCGGACCGTTGCTGGACGGCGAATGCGTCAACGACCCGGACCACGCCTGGATCGCGATGCACAAATCGTGGAACGGCGGCCTCAACAATAACTGGCTGCCGGCCCAGGTGGGGAACAGCCCGTTGCAGGGCAATGTCCCCGCGACAATCGGTTATTACGCGCGTAAAGATATTCCGGTCCATCATCTGCTGGCGGACGCCTTCACGATTTGCGACAACTACCATTGTTCGCTGCTGGGCGGCACCACGCCGAATCGGCTTTTCTGGATGAGCGCCACCAACAATCCCGAGGGCGATAAGGGTGGACCGCAGCTGGTGGAGCCGCTGGTTCAACCGCTGCTGAAGTTCAGTTGGACGATCATGCCGGAGGTGCTCAGCCAGGCCGGGGTCAGCTGGAAGGTGTACCAAAACAAGGCACTGGGGCCGCTGAACAACACCGTCGTCGGCTACAACGGGCTGGTCAACTGCTTCAAGCAGAGCGCGGATCCGCGCTCGGATCTGGCCCGCTACGGCATCGCGCCCACCTATCCGCTCGGATTCGCCACCGACGTCAGGCTCAACAAGCTGCCGGCGGTGTCCTGGCTGCTGCCGGGCTTTCTCAACTCGGAGCATCCCGCGTTTCCAGTGTCGGCGGGGGCCGTCACACTGGTGAACTGCCTACGGATCCTGCTGTCCAATCCCGCCGTGTGGGAAAAGACCGCGCTGATCATTTCCTATGACGAAAACGGCGGGTTTTTCGATCACGTCGTGCCCCCGACATCGCCCGAAGGCACGCCCGGTGAGTGGATTCCGAACAGCGTCGACATCAATAAGGTCGACGGGTCCGGCGGAATTCGCGGGCCGATCGGCCTGGGTTTCCGCGTGCCGTGCTTCGTCATTTCCCCGTACAGCCGCGGCCCGCTCAAGGCCAGCCAGGTGTTCGACCACACCTCGCAGCTGAAGCTGATATCCAAGCGGTTCGGCGTGCCCGTGCCCAATATCAGCCCCTGGCGAAATGGTGTGGTGGGCGACATGACGTCGACGTTCAACTTCGCCTCCCCGCCGGACCCGTCCCGGCCGAATTTGGACCACCCGGCGCTAGTCGCGATTCCGAAATTCCCTCAATGCATTCCCAATGTCGTTTTGGGATCGACGGTGAAGGCATCGGTTCCCTATCGGGTGCCGTACCCGCAGGCGATGCCCACCCAGGAAACCGCGCCGGTCCGGCAAAATTCCAGCGGCCCCTGCTGAATTCAAATTCTCGGCCTGCGCGTCGAATGACGGCGCATTGAGGAGCCCCGAGAATCGGGCGCGACACGCCGGACGGCCTTTGGCTGCGTCGGCTCCAGCAAATATACGGTGGGCCGGAATACGGAACGAGAGGGTGGTCTGGTGAACCACGGTCTATTCGCCGGAATGTCGCGTCGAGAATTCATGGCGAAGATGTCGGGTGCGGGCGCCGCGGCGCTGCTGACCGACATGTGCGCGCCGGTGATCGAAAAGGCCTACGGCGCCGGCCCGTGCTCGGGCCATCTGGGCGACATCGAGCACATCGTGCTCTGCCTACAGGAGAATCGGTCCTTCGACCACTACTTCGGAACCCTTTCTGGCGTAGACGGTTTCGGCAGTGGCTCGCCACTGTTCAACCAGATGGGCTGGAACCCGATGACGCAGAAGGTCGACCCGGCCGGCGTCACCATCCCGTACCGCATCGACACCACCAGGGGCCCCCTGGGCGTCGGCGAGTGCGTCAACGACCCCGACCACGCGTGGATGGCGGAGCACGGGTCCTGGAATAACGGCGCCAACAACGGCTGGCTGGCAACGCAGGCCCAAACCCGATCGCAGGGCAACACCCCCGTGGTGATGGGCTATTACGCGCGCCAGGACATACCGATCCATTACTTGCTGGCCGACACCTTCACCATTTGTGACCGCTATTTCTGTTCGCTGCTGGGCGGCACCATGCCGAACCGGCTTTACTGGATCAGCGCCACCATCAATCCGGAGGGCGACAAGGGCGGCCCGCAGATCGTCGAGCCCACGATCCAGCCGAAGGCGAAATTTACCTGGACGATCATGCCGGAGCACCTCGAGGCGGCGGGCGTCAGCTGGAAGATCTACAACAACAAGACGCTGGGAGCGATCAACGACATCACGTTGAGCCGCAATGGATATGTGGGGAGTTTCAAGCAGGGCGCGGACCCGAGGTCGAACCTGGCCCGCTACGGGATCGCCCCGACCTATCCGTTCGACTTCTTATCCGACGTCAAAGCCAACCGGCTGCCTGCGGTGTCCTGGGTCGTCCCGCTGACGCTGCAGTCCGAGCACCCGTCATTCCCGCTGGCGGTGGGTGCGATGACGATCGTGACCCTGCTGCGGATGTTGATGTCCAATCCGCGGGTGTGGGAGAAGACCGCACTCATCATCGCCTACGACGAGAACGGCGGCTTCTTCGATCACGTCACGCCGCCGACGGCGCCGGAAGGGACGCCGGGCGAATGGATTCCGAACAACGTCGACATCAACAAGGTCGAGGGTTCGGGCGGCATCCGCGGGCCGATCGGGATGGGTTTTCGGGTCCCCTGCTTCGTGATCTCGCCCTACAGCCGTGGCGGGATGGTCGCGCACGAGACGTTCGACCACACCTCACAACTGCAGCTGATCGGCAAGCGGTGGGGTGTGCCGGTGCCCAACCTGACCGCCTGGCGCGCCAGCGTGACTCACGACATGACGTCGGCGTTCAATTTCGCCGCGCCACCCAACCCGTCCCCGCCCAACCTGGACCACCCGGCGCGTCAGCTGTCGAAGCTGACCCAGTGCGTCCCAAATGCGGTGCTGGGGACGCTGAATGAGGGGCGGCCCTACCGCGTGCCCTATCCGCAGGTGCCGCCGGTGCAGGAGACGACGCCGGTGCGGGGGACCCCCAGTGGCCCCTGTTAGCGGGACACGCCGGGAACGAGTGTCACTTCGGAGCCCGCATGCGAACGCGGACATCGGTTGGGACGTGAAATTTCCGGGAATTCCCCGATATCGGTTCGCGGATTGATTTACGATGCCAAGTGCTTGGTATGCAGAGTCGCGGCTGAGTACGGATTTGTCGGAATCGGGTTCGGAAGGGGACGACGTGCTTCTCCCTCTTGGTTCGCCCTTGCCGGATGACTCCGTGGCCGCCAAGCGTGGCGAGTCGGGCATGCTCGGTGGGCTGTCGGTGCCGCTCACCTGGGGCGTGGCCGTGCCGCCGGACGATTACGACCACTGGGCCAAGGATTCCGAGGAAGGCGCCGTCGCGGAGGTAACTCCCGGCGAGGTGACTCCGGAACCGGCCGCAGAAGGCATGGACGAGTGGGATGAGTGGGCCGAGTGGAGCGAATGGCAGGCCGAAAACGCCGAGCCGCGCTTCGAGGTGCCCCGCACAAATGGCGTGATACCGCATTCTCCGGCGGCGGGCTGAGAGAGAGGGGGAATACGCAAGTATTCAGACGATCGGCGAACCCCGGTTTCTCAGCCTGCCGGCAAAAGAACGGCCGATCCATAAGACCAGATGACAAGTCCAAGTATTGAGGAGACAGGAAACATGGCAACTCGCTTTATGACCGACCCGCACGCGATGCGGGCCATGGCGGGTCGTTTCGAAACCCACGCCCAGACCGTCGAGGATGAGGCTCGCCGGATGTGGGCGTCGTCGCAGAACATCGCCGGTGCCGGCTGGAGCGGCACCGCCCAAGCGACGTCGTACGACACCATGGGTCAGATGAACCAGGCCTTCCGCAACATCGTGAACATGCTGCACGGTGTGCGCGACGGCTTGATCCGCGACGCCAACAACTACGAGCAGCAAGAGCAGGCCAGCCAGCAGATCCTGAGCAGCTAGCTCTCACCCACTACACAACT
>NZ_JCALCE010000071.1:0-6563 GCF_059812195.1 Mycobacterium sp. NGS68
GAGCGGGGCGAAGCCGAGTTCGTCGAGGATGATCAGGTCGACTCGCAGTAGCGATTCGATGATCTTGCCGACGGTGTTGTCGGCCAGGCCGCGGTAGAGGGTTTCGACGAGGTCGGCGGCGGTGAAGTAGCGCACCTTGTGTCCGGCGTGGATTGCGGCGGTCCCTAGTCCGATGAGGGTGTGTGACTTGCCGGTGCCGGCGGGTCCGATGAGGGCCAGATTCTGCTGTGCCCTAATCCATTCCAGACTCGACAGGTAGTCGAACACCTTCGGTGCGATCGAGGAGGCGGTCACGTCGAAGCTCTCCAACGTCTTGGGCACGGGGAACGCGGCGGCCTTGAGGCGGTTGACGACGTTGGAGGCATCCCGTGCGGCGAGTTCGGTCTCGATGAGGGTGCGCAGGACTTCCTCGGGGGTCCAGCGTTGGGTCTTGGCGGTGATCAAGACCTCCGGTGCGGTGCGCCGCACGGCAGCGAGCTTCAACCGCCGCAGCCCAGCATCGAGATCGGCGGCCAGCGGTGGAACCGACGGCGGTGCAACGGGTTCGGTCGCCGTGAGCGGTGGGGCCTTGGTCATGAGATCACCTCGCCGTCGGCCACGACTGGTGTGATCTAGTAGGCGTCCAGAGACCTGGTCGGGGCCACGGGCAGGTCCAGGATCAGTGCGTCCCCGGCCGGGCGGGGTTGAGGTGTTCCGGTGCCGGCGGCCAGGATGGAACGCACGTCGGCGGCACGGAACCGTCGGAACGCCACCGCGCGGTGCAGCGCCGAGACGAGTGCGTCGGTGCCGTGGGCGGCGCCCAGGGCCAGCAGGATCTCCAACTCCGACCCGAGGCGGGTGTTGCCGATCGCGGCGGCGCCGACGAGGAACGCCTGAGCATCCTCACCGAGGTCGCAGAACTGCTTCTCGATGGTGGTCTTCGGGCGCGGACCGCGGCTCGGTGCCGGGCGGGGTCCGTCGTAGTGGGCATCCAGGATCGACGCACTGCCGGGGGCGACGAGTTCGTGTTCGGCCACCATCATCCCGGTAGCGGGTTCGACCAAGCAGACCGCGCCGTGATCGACCACGACGGCCACCGTGGCCCCGATCAACCGGGTGGGTAACGAGTAGCGGGCTGACCCGTAGCGCACACAGGACAGTCGATCGACCTTACGCAGTACCGACGGCGCCCCGATCTGCAGCCGTAGCGATGGCAGTGGTTGCAGCAGTTCGCGTTCGACGATCAGCCGCTCATTCGGGATCGTCGCGATCTCCGAGTGCACCAAGGCGTTGACTTCGGCGCACCACGCCGCCGCAGCCGTGTTGGCCGACCGGATGTCGACCGCTACGCCATCGACGGCGGCCTGGGTCAGCAGCGGCACGGCCAGGTCGCGTTGGGCGTAGCCGCAGAGGTGTTCCACGATGCCCTTGGACTGCGGGTCGTTCGCGTGGCAGAAGTCCGGGACGAAGCCGTAGTGACCGGCCAACCGGACGTAGTCCGCAGTGGGCACGACGACGTTGGCGACCACCCCGCCTTTGAGGCAGGCCATCCGGTCAGCCAGCACCCGGGACGGAACCCCGCCGATCGCAGCGAGGGTTTCGGCGATCAACGCCAGCGTCGTGGAAGCCTTCTGGTCGCCAGCGAAGCGCACCAAGCGCCACCGAGAGAACGCCAGCACCGCGCAGAACAGGAACAACCCTGGTGCGGCCTGAGCCCAGTCGATGACCAAATACTCACCTGGTGACCACACCGCCGGGCGGCGGCCGGAATGATTACTACTGCGCCACAACGCTTTCGCTTCGGCGACCAGCCGACGGAAGTTACGCGCCGAGCCCTCATATCCGGCGGCGCGCACGATCGGCAGAAGTCGCTTGGCCGAGATCCTGGCGTGTGACTTCTCGACACGTTCGGCCACCAACTCAGCCACCGCGTCGTAGTTGTGTGCCCGTTCGGCTCGCGGTGCCGCTGGCACGCCGGCCTGGTCGGCTTCGAACTTGTCCACGATCTTCTTGACGGTCCTGTGGGTAGTGCCGCAATGATCGGCGGCGGCCCTGTATGACCCGAGCTGTTGGTAGGCAGAAATGATGTCCATGCGGTCCTTCGCAGACTTCAATGGAACTCCCCGGTGGTGGCGGCGTTTGGTTGGCGCCTTCACCGTCGCCATCGGGGCCCACAGTTCCTGATCGACACGAACACGGGGTGGATACTTTTATCTGGCCAAAACTGGATACCTCTGCTTGGCCACCAGCGGCTACTTTTTCATGGCCACGGACAGATCTAGCGACAGAAGCTGCCTTGCTTAGCAAGCGTGACGCGCGTTGAGGTCGACTGATGGGCGCCCGCTACGGCTAGGAGTTAGCGAGTTGGCTCACCCGTTGGGGTGAGATGTCGAGCAACTCAGCGATGTCACGGACCGGCACACCGTAGGTGACAAGCCAGTGGCAGTACTGCTGGGTGTCCCGCTGTACCTCGGTTTCGATTTGTCGGACGCGGTCTCGTCGTTGGCGGATACTGCGGGCGCCGTCGAGGAGATCTGCAAATGCGGGGTCAGCCATGCTGATGCTCACCATTTCGATCTCGATGTCGTCGTAGGGGATGTTTTGATCGAGGGCGATGTACTCGCGCGCCATGGTGGGGGCGTCGGAGAGACGGCGCGCTTGGGTAACGCCGTCGATCTCCGGGATGTGGACCATCCACCACCTGCCGTCCCGCTTGACCTCGATCTTGAACTCGTGCATCACTTCCCCTTGCACTGCTCGATGGCCTTGTTCACCTGGCGGACGACGCCCGGGGAGATCTTGCGGTGTCCGGTAGGGACGACGACCGATACGCCACTCGGGTGCGTCCACTTGGTGTGGCTGCCCTTGCCGCCGCTGCGGACGAAGCCGGCGTTGGTGAGTCGCTTGATGATCGATTGGGTGGATTCCTCACTAACCACTAGACTAGTCTAGTTCACTAGACTATTTCAAGTCAATCAGATTAGACGAATAATTTAGCTGGTCAGCGACCATTTTTGCCTCAACTTAGTAGACCGGCCATGACATCGGCGGCGGCCTGGGCGCTGCGCCGGTCGAGGTGCCCGTAGACGTCGACGGTGGTCTGGATGGACTCGTGGCCGAGGTGGCGCTGGATCACGGGTAGCGGTGTGCCGGCCTGGATGAGCCAGCCGGCGCAGGTGTGGCGCAGGTCGTGGATGCGAGGCCGGGCGGTGAGCTTGGCGCGGTCGACGGCGGGCCACCAGACGTTGGTGCGGAAGTTCGGCGCGCGCACCGGCCCGCCGGCGGCGCGGCGGCCGCGCGGCCGGGGTTGGTGAACAGCCAGTCGCCGCTGTAGTCGAGCCTTATCGAGCACCGAGGCCGGGACGTTGATGGTGCGCACCGATCGCCGCGGCTTGGGCGGCCCGATCCGGTATCCGCCCGCCGCCGCGCTTCCACGCGCGGGTGACCCGCACGGTGTGCTGCTTGCGGTCGACGTCTGCCGGTTTGAGCGCGGTGACTTTCGACCAGCGCGCGCCGGACGCGACGAGGAACTCGACGACCGGGCGCCACGGCTCGGTGACCTCGCCGAGCAGGGTCGCGAAGTCCTCGCGGGTGAGGAACACCATCTCCTGGCGCTCGCCGCTGGGAAGGCGGGTGCCGGCGGCCGGGTTGGAGCTGATGAGCCCGGAGATGACGACGCCGGCGAGCGCCGCGGACAGGAATCCGTGATTGTTGGCGACCGTCTTGGCGCTGGCGCCCGCTAGTTCGCTCGTCTGGACTCAGCGCCGCACATCGTCACGTGACAAGCCGTCAAGCGGGATGGCGCCGAGCGCGGGGGCGATGTCCTTCGGGAGGTTGCCGCGGTACTCCTCGATGGTGCAGGCGTCGATGCCGGTGAAGTGGTCGATGTGGTGGGTGATCCAGTCGGTCACGGTGGTGCTCGCCCCGGCGCGTGGGACGCGGTCGATGCGGTGGAGTTCGAGGGCTTTGTCGGCGCCGAGCTGGTTGACCGCGGTGCAGAACGTCTGGGTCATCGGGAGGTCGTCGAACGTCAGGCAGGTCTGCTGCCCGTTGTTCCGGGAGAACACGCGGTGGGCGGTCGTGCCATCTCGGCGGTCTTTGCTGCGAATCGACGCCAGGAACCGGATGGTAGCCGATGTGGTGAATAATGTGGCGAAAGACGATCCTGGTCTAGGTTTATAGTGTCTGACCAGCACTTTCTCGGTGGAGCTGCCGGGAATCGAACCCGGGTCCTACGGCATTCCCTCAAGGCTTCTCCGTGCGCAGTTCGCTAGGCCTCTGCTCGGATCTCCTGGTCACGCGAACTAGCCAGGATGACGATCCCAGTCGCTGTTGGTGTCCCGATGAGTCCCGCGACCGGACTCATCGGTGGATCCCTCTAGCTGATGCCGGGGTCCGGGGCGAGGGCGTTCCCGGTCCGACAGACTAGCTGTCGCTTAGGCAGCGAGAGCGTAGTCGCGCTGATGAGAATCGGCGCTTATATATTTGCAACGACGCTTACGGTGGTCAGTTGCCTGCACCGGCACGCTTCCCTTGATTCGATGCGCGAAGTCGAAACCGTTCAGCCCCTTGTCTTTGTTGCTTCGTGCACCTCCCGCCGGTTTTCGGCAGGACATCCCATGGTACGCCGATACCAACACACGGCAACGCAATTAAGTTCCCACACTAGGTTGGTCAGCATGCCGGATCCCGTAGGCGGTATCCATCCCGCGACCGAAGCTTCGAAGCTCGAACCCGAGGGCTGGGTCCCGCCGGACGTGCGGTTCTTCGGCCTGGATAGGCGCACCATCGCGCCGACGCTGGTGGTGTTCGCCCTGGTCATCGTGATGTCGGCGGTGTTGCCTCTGGTCAACGCGGCGGTGCCGTATCACGACATCGTCCGGGCGGGCGACGTGATGGAGCTCGAAGGCGGAGTGACGTTCGTGCCGGAGACCGGCTGGGGCATCACATCGGGCATCCGCGCCGGCGACGCGCCATTGTCCGGCGCCTACCCCGCGACCGCCGTGGTCGAACACGGAGCCCTGCGGTTCCGCGTGCACACCGGCCTGTTCGACGGGGACACCCACAAGCTGCTCGAGCAGATCGAGACGACGTCGGAGGCCCTCAACCGCGGTCGCGGCGTCCGCGTGACCGGCGCGCAGAAGACGATCGTCACCGATCAAGGCCGCCATGGCGCGGTGGCTCGCGTCACCGGACCGCACTCCGGCGGCGTGCTCGTCGCCTTCGTCTTCGACGGTCGCGGGGTGGAGGCGGTGGCCACCGGACCCACCGACATCGGGGCGGAGGAGGCGGCCGGGGTAATCCGGATGATCCGCAGCATCGACCGCGGGGGCAAGCGGTGACGGCGCCGGCGCTCGACGACCTCGATCGCGCCCGCGACGACGCGCTCGACCTGTCCGGCTGGGGCCGGCGGTTCGCCTTCTACCAACCGCGCAACCTCGCCTTCTGGGGATACCTGATGCTGGTCGGGATCGGCATCCTGACCTTCTTTGCGATCCTGGCCAGCCAATTCAACGCCTACGGCCCGGCGATCGGGTTGGCGGTGACGTCCTTCGGCATCTACGCGGCGCTGTTCTGGTGGTTCACCCAGCACATCGACCACTACGCGAAACTGCCCCCCAAGCTGATGGTCGCCGCGTTCCTCTGGGGCGGCTTCGCGGCCACCGGCGCGATGGCGGCGAACGCCAACGACGCGATCCTGGCGCTCTACGCGAAGCTCTTCGGCCAGGTGTGGGCGCTGAACTGGGGCGCCGGGCTGGCCGCCCCGTTCACCGAGGAGTGGGCCAAGGGAGTGGGGCTGCTGCTGCTCATCGCGCTGGCGCCGCGGCACGTGCGGACCGCGTTCGACGGGCTGATCCTCGGGGCGTTCATCGGTCTGGGCTTCCAGATCGTCGAGGACATCCTCTACGCGATGACGTCCGCGGGAACCCAGTTCGGCGCCAATCAGATCGGGGCGTCGGTCGGCACCATCGTGGTCCGCATGGTCAGCGGCGTCGCCGCGCACATCCTCTACAGCGCGGTCTTCGGCGCCGGCCTCATCTACCTGCTCGGCCGGCCGGCCGAACCCCGCAGGATCGGCCGCGGCCTGCTGTTGATTGCGACGGCGATGCTGTTGCACGGGGCGTGGGACTCGGTGGCCTCGGTCGCGGGCGCGCACGCGCTGGTGCTCTTCGGGCTGCTGCTTGCGGTGATCGTCGTGGCGCTCGCGATCGGCGTGGCGGTATACCGGTTGACCGCGAAGCGGGAACGGGAATTCGTGCGCGCCGTCATGGCGCCGGAAGCCGCGCGCGACGTGATCACCGCAGGTGAACTCGACGCGGTGGCGGGTACCCGCAAGGCCCGCAAGGCTTTCCGCA
Source organism: Mycobacterium sp. NGS68 (assembly GCF_059812195.1). Taxonomy (NCBI): domain Bacteria; kingdom Bacillati; phylum Actinomycetota; class Actinomycetes; order Mycobacteriales; family Mycobacteriaceae; genus Mycobacterium; species Mycobacterium sp. NGS68. The sequence goes on from NZ_JCALCE010000071.1 coordinate 6,336, forward strand.
AACAAGGCCGCAACCGTCGAGAACGCAAGCGCGCCCGGTACGTCCTTAACGCCGTCTACACCCTCGCCGACGAGCTGGCCGCCGCCCGGGGCGCCGACACCGACCGGGTGCGATTCGCCCGACTCGAGGTCGCCAGGATACGCGCCGGAATTCCGCCGCACCCGCGCTGAGCACGGAGAACGACCGAGTGCCCCCGGTCATCCCGAGGGCACTCGACGTGTCGTCGGC
>NZ_JCALCE010000072.1:0-5441 GCF_059812195.1 Mycobacterium sp. NGS68
GGTTGTGACGCGGTGTTGGCGGTTTTGGGTGCGGGTGCGGCGGCGTTTGGGCATCATGGCGGTGCGGTGGGTGCTGGGGTCTGGTGGGGGTTCGGTGTCGGGGGCGGGTAGGGCGCCGGCTGCCTGGCACAGGCTGGGGAATAGCAGGGCGCTGGCGGGGGTGGTGACGTAGGTTTGTCCGCCCGGGCTGGTCAGGATGACGGTGCCGTCGGCGAGTTGTTGGTCGGTCCAGCCCCAGAATGTTTTCACCAGGTGGTGAGTGCGAGTCGCGAAAGGACATTTCTGTTTCGCGGGCACGGCGGACACGCCGAGCCGGGGCTGCGCCGAATCTCAGCCTTGCCGTCCTAGATTCGAACCGGAGAGGGCGTCCGCACTGGCGGTAGGTGCGAGATGGTAGAGCCACCCACGGGTGGCTCGCAGTTCCCAAGCCTGTGAGGCCGCGATAACGCGGTACCCGAACTGGACTCGTTCCCAAGGCAACAACGAGACAACCCGAGAGGGCTGTTTCGCATGCCGCCACCATCAAAGCAAGTCCGCAAGCTGCGTTCGGTTGTTGCTACTACCGCGAGGCTCCGACCCGGTAGCCCGGAGCTGGATGCTGCTCGGCGCGATCTCCGCGCCGAGAATCTGCGCGAGCACATCGTGGAAGCCGTTAACAGCTGGCCGCCGCTGAGCGACGCACAGCGGGTTCGGCTGGCCGAGCTGCTGATCCCAGCCCGCTCAGCCATACGCGCGCAGCGACTCACCGAACTCCAAGCGATCCCCGAAGCCCAGGCCCAGGAATGACAAGCGCCGCCAGGGCGGGCGGCGCTGTCGGTGATGCTTCGGAGTGCCTTCACCGTAGCGCGGTCCACCGACAAACGTCGCCGTCACAGCCGCGGTGGCCGCTGTGACTGACGCGAGACTCCCTGAGCGTTGGTTGAGCGATCGCCGGATCCAGCGTTCGGATGCCCATTTCCGTTCGTTCGTCAATGCTTTGGTGTGGTCGGTGGCCAACCGGACGGATGGCGTTATCGAACGTGCAGACCTGCCGCTCATCTATGGGTTCACCCCAGGCATGGAGACGGAATTCGCTAGCAGCGGCGTGTGGTTGGCGACCGGTGGCGGCTGGCTTATCGCCGAGTTCGATGCAACCCAAACCAGCCGCGACGAACTGGAGGCGTTGGAGCAGATACGCGCCAGCGGCCGGAAGCGTAAAGCGCGGGAGCGCGCCGCGAAAGCCGCTGAACAAGATGGCGTCACGGGACAGTCCCGTGATTTGTCACGGGACACGGGGCGTGACAAATCGGCGATGTCACGTGACCCACACAGGCAGGCAGGCAGGCAGGCAGGCAGGCCTTACGTAAGTGGTTCCCCACGTAAGGAAAAGAACAAAAGCCAGCCAGGAGAAGGAAGCCCTCGCGAAACCTTTGGCGAGTACCGCGGGCGTGCTCACGAGCAGGTCGACGCCGCCGCTTGGGAGCCTGCGATCCGCCGCAACACAGACCGGATGTGGGACTCGTGATGATGACGAACGCGGAGTATTGGGCTCGCTGCGTGGAGAAGGGTTGCCGGTGCCGTCCGGCTTGCATGCCGTGCCGCTGGTGCTCGCAGTGGTTGGCCCCAACCACGCCGAGACGCGCGGGGAGGGTCGCAGCATGAGCGGGTGCACCTGAGACGGTGGCCCGCTGTGCCCTAGTTGCTGGACCAAGCGGCGCGCGGCGGTGCTGGCCAGGCTGGACCTCCTGCGCCGCGCCGGGGCGCTGGACGACGACGCCGACGGCGATCTGGGCGACGATGGACGCCGCGACGGATGACGGCGGCCGCCAAGCGTCGTTTGCGGCGTCGTCGCCGAGCCGCACGGCGGCAGGCCCGGGGCGCCCCGGTGGTCGCCGTCCCCGACGCCCGCCAGGGTGCCGTCGGCACGCTCACCGCCAAGGCCGACGTGCAACGACGTCGACGGCCGGCGCTTCCATCCCGCCCGCGCCCGCGCCGGCGAGCGGCCATGGGCGCTCGTTGTGTGGGGCGTGCAAGCTGCCCGCGACACATCCCCGATCACCAACTGGTCCAGATTCGCAGCCCTGGCCGTCGTCGAGCCCACAAACTTTACGTACGTCGGCACCCGCAGCGCCGCCAAGGCTGCCGAGGCCGAGTACCGGGAGCGCGGGCTGCCAACCGTGATCGTCAACATCACGACGACGACGACAGCCGCACACCCCGACTTACGGACCATCCGGCCGTCTGCGTGGCCAACAGGGCGCAAGCCCGACACCACCGGCGAGGAAGCCGCCGACCAACGTAGGGGCGTGGTGGCGGGCGGCAAGGCGGCCATGCGAGCCCACGTCGGGCAACTGGTGCGCCGATGTTCGGTAACGGACTGCAGCCGCCCCGTCGCGGCGTGCGGCTTGTGCGGCACCCATTTCCGGCGCGCGTTTCGGGAAGCCGAGCGACAAGCAGCGAACGAGGGAGACACCGATGACCGACCCTGATCAACCCGAGGACTTTCTGGCGTGTGGCCGCTGAGCCCTTCCCGGCGCCCGGCGCGGATAAGCCAGTCCGCTGGCACACCAACACTTTTCGACGCCAAGACACGCCGCGCCGCGGTCCTTTCTTGCACCGGAAAATGTGTGCCAGATTCGGCATTGGTAGGTGCGGCGACAAGCGCACGACCAGGGCGAAGCCCGGCGCCAGGGTGACAACGAAGTCAACCGACGATGCCGTATCAGCAGCCCCAGTTAGCACCGCCAGAACGGCATAGGGCTCTCTGAGCCACGCACCGCCCACCGGGTGAAACGACCGGCAACCCAATTCCTCTGTTGCCGAAGGTCTTTCAAAATGCCGAACATCGATCCCGCCGACGAACTCCGGGCACTCATTCAACGTCGCGACGAAGTCGCGCGGATGCTGGGCAAGCGGATCGAGCGTGCCCGCAGTGAAGGCCTCGCGGACACGAATCCCCGAGAGACCGCGATGGCTCAAGAGATTCTCCAACTCGACGAGTCCATCAAGGAGGTCCGGGCCGAAGCCGAACGTGTCCGCGCCTCCGAGGCCAGCGTTGCTGCCCTGTCCGGACGCCGCAACCGCCGCAGCAACTCAGTTCGGCGCGAGCAGCGTTCCGACCCCGGTCCGCCCCGCGGCGCCCGCCCGATCAACACCGCCGGCCGCCTAGCGCCCCTCGGGTTCGATGAACAGCAGTTGCTGCGCATGCGGCAAGCCGCGATGAACGGCGAGCAATGCCGGATCAGCGTGGAGCAACGCGACTTCTCCACCGCGGATCCGCTGCTGCCGTCGAGCTTGTTCCCGTACCCGATCGAAGCGGTTCACGAAAACCGTCTGCTGGACAAACTGCCAGGGTACGCGATCGAAACTCCCTCGATTACATTTATCCGCCATATTTCGACAACCGGTTCTCCGGCCGCTGTGGCCGAAGGCGCGCTCAAGCCGGAATTGGTTTTCGAGACCGACGCACTAACCGCTACCGCGGTCAAACTGGCCGCGCACAACGGTCTGAGCTGGGAAATCATTAACGATTTCGTATCCTTCCAGCAATATGCCGGGGCCGAGCTATACCGCCAAATCATCGACCTCGAAAACGAATTACTGATATCCGGAAATAGCGGAATCGCTGTCTATAGCGGCGCGTACGAGTACGAGTCCGCAACCGGCATGCAGGGCTTCCTCGACACCCCCGGCATCCTGCGGTATGACGCCAGCGTCGACACCGGCGGCTCCGGCGCAACGTCGCTGTCCGCGTTGGATGCGTTCGAAAAGGCCATCGCCAAGCTGCGCACCGGCCCGGCGCTGGCGACTCCGGATCTGATCGTGCTGCACCCGAACACGTGGAGCGCAATCCGCCGCATCAAGGATGGCTTCGGCCACTTCATGGTTCAGCCCGACCCCACCGACGGGCAGGCCAACCAGTTGTGGGGCGTTGACGTTCTTGCAACCACGCAAGCACCACCGGGCGAGGCCCTGCTGATCGACACCAGCAAATTCGGTTACGTTGCTGTGAGAGAGCCACTGTCCATGAGAATTGGCTATACCAGCGATGACTTTACACACAACGTAGTGCGTACAGTTGCCGAGGAAAGACTTGTGCTCTGCGTCACCCGGCCTCCGGCGGTCCTGCAGATCATCGGCTTGAGCACGCAGCCGTAGCCATGCCGACGTTCTGCGTAGTCGTGCGCGTCCTGCCAGCGGCGCTCAACGGGTCGCTGGCCTGGACGGTCCATCACAAGGGCCGGGTCTATCAGCCCGGCGAATTGGTCGAGTTGCCTATCGACGCCGCCAAGCAGTTCATCGCCTGGGGCAGCGTCCGGCCGTGCGGACCGGAGGAAACGGCCGAATACCACGCGGCGCACCCGTTGGAGGCGTCGTGATGAGGGTGGACCGGGCGTTCCACTGGTTGCGCGAGAACAGGATCCCGGGCACTGACTTCGATGACGACGTGTTCGACCCCGACGACGTCGTCGATCCCGAAGAGCTCGACAACGACGACGATTACCGGCCGGAGTGTGATCCCGACTCGGACCTGTTCGATCCGGACGCCGATTGCGGCGACGAGGACCGCGGCGACGAGGAGTGCTGCTGCTCGCCGAGGTCAGCGCATCCCTACGGCAGCGCGTCCGGCAAGTATTGCGACTGTGACGGCGACGATGATGAGCGCGGTCACCAGGCGCCGACGATGGAGTGCCGTCCCCTAAGCGGCGCGGGAGGTTGGGAGTACCGGTGATGTGTCCGGATTTGGTCGCTGAGGTCCGCGCCCTGCGGCTGCGCCTCGGGCTGGACGCGATGGCGTTGGCCAACACGTTGTGCTCGGTGCTGGACGCCCAGGCGGCGCCGGCCGCGGAATGGCAGGTGACGATGGCCGGTCGGCTTGCGGATCTGCTGGACCTCGCGGATCAACCCGCGTCGTGAGTCGTGGTCGCCGGATCGCGTGGTGCGCGCTGATCCCGTGACCGCCTGCGGGGCGCCGGGCACGCCCTCCCACCGTTGACCGGCGCCCCGCCCCACCCTGGAACCGCGGACCCGGAGCGGGTGGTGTTCCCAGATATCCCGCCATCGGCGCGGGTCCGCTTGAGCCGAGCGGGGCTCGACCCGCTGACAGCACAGAGCAAGGCCCGAGCCGGGATGCTCGGGCCTTGCTTGTCGTCGCCGGTGTGACCGGATCACGGCGGCGGGCACTGCGGGGTCCGCTCGTGGCAGATCCCGTAGCCAACGTCCTGGCAGGTACACAGGTGGCCAGCTTCGCGGATCTCGAATCCGTAGCAGGCGTGGCCCTGGTCGTCGACGAGGAATCCCGCGTCTGCGGAACGCCCGCCGCGGACGTTCAGCCCATCCCCGGCGGCAGCGGCATCGACCGCGAGGGTCGCTGCCAGCCGCGAGGGGTAGAGGCCCGACGTGGCGTCGGTCTCGTCGGCGGTGCTGATCACCAGTTCGTACAGCATGTCTGTCTCCAATCT
>NZ_JCALCE010000073.1:0-1768 GCF_059812195.1 Mycobacterium sp. NGS68
TGAATTAAGGGGTTTGGGGGCGGGGTGTCTCAAGGCGCTCTGTGGCGCTGATTTGAAAGTCAGACCGCTGGGGTCGACACTACGAGCTCACCCCGCCGTGTTCAGGGTGACAGGCCAGTGGCGGTGTGGGCAAGCCCGCGATGTTGGCGGATTAGGCGATGGCCCATCCGGTGGGGGTGTTGGTCAGGCCTAGGGTGATCAGTCGGCGCAGGTTCAGTGCTGCGACGCGGTGGTGTAGCCAGTGGTCGTTTTTGGCCACGCCGCGGTAGCGCAGTTTGCGGTTGCCTTTCACTAGCCAGGCGATGGCGCGTTCGACCGTGGGCCGGTATTGGCGGTATTCGTTAAGCCACTGCGGGTCTCGTGCCTGGCGGCGTGCGGCTCGCTGCAGCGCGTCGTGAGGGCGGACCCACAGGGCTTTCCCGGTGGCGTTGGTGGTGCATCGGCTGCGCAGTGGGCAACTGCGGCAGGCCACCCCGAAGTTGGCGTATCCCGCGCGGCTAATGGATCGAATTACCCCGGCCGGGCAAGTCGCGGTGCGTGCAGCATGGTCGACCACGAAGTCATCAACGCTGAATCCGCCCGCGATGGCACTGCGCACGGGTGCGGGTTTGACCCGGTCGATGTGGGATCGCGCGAAAAGTTCTGCACGGAAATCGCCGGTCCCGTATGCAGAATCGGCCAACACGGTGAGCGGGGAATTCTCGTCCTCGAGCAGTGCCAACCCGATGGTGGCTTCGTGATTGTCAGCACCGTTGGCTGCCCGTAGAGCGCAGTCAGTGATGATGCCGGTATCGGGTTCGGCCGCGATATGGGCTTTGTAACCGTCCTGGCGGCGCGTGACCGTCTTGTGCACATGGCGGGTCTCAGGATCCACCGTGGAGATCACCCGATCACCGGCGACGTTGCGGGCGATGCGCCAGTGCCCATCGGTGCCATAGAACCCTCCACGGGTTCCACGTCCTGGCCGGCCACCAGTGCCAGCAACGCCACCGCTTCAGCCGCCCGCGGACCCAGATTCTGCTCGGGTAAATACCCCAAGACCCGGTGAGCGTCGCTGACCAACGCGTCCACCAACGCCTCCCGCGCCGCAACATCGTCCCAGCTGATGGCCGGTTTACCCGGATCGGTGTAATCATGGGCCGTGCAGTGCCCGGCGATAACCTCGCTCGCGCCGGGAACCTCACGACCGACCCGCCGGATCGCCCCGATCAGCTGGGTGACGGTGTCCTGGGTGGCCACCGCATCATCGAGCACTGTGGAATCCAACGCCCGGCGCGTCCTACCCGATAACACCCCGGTCTGGGCGACCACGGCTTTGACCGCCTCAAAGATCCGATTCGGGTGATCAGAAGCCGCCAAGCGCCGCCGCCAATACGTCAACGTCGTGGAATGAAACCCGCCCGCGCTGACCGCCAACCCGCAGGCCGCCTTCCACCGCAAATCGAAGGTGACCGCATCCACTGTCTCGTTATCGGAGAGCCCGTGCAGCGCCTGCAAGGTGATCACGCTGGCCATCACCTCAACCGGCACACTGGGCCGGCCCCGCCGCGACGGGAACAAATCGGCGAACATCTCCTCAGGAAACAACTCATGCCTATGCGCCGCCAAAAACGCAAAGACGCTGTCGCCCTTCACAAGATGCCCGGCAACCGACTCCGCATCCAACAACTCACGCTGATCATCAGACCGCCCCTGCACCCACCAATCATCCCAACCGCCACAGCCCGAACACCGCCACCACGCGGCGATTAATTCAGCAGACTCCTAG
>NZ_JCALCE010000074.1:0-1684 GCF_059812195.1 Mycobacterium sp. NGS68
TCGTCTCGGTAGGCTCGGCCGGTGGTGTGGATTCGGCGGGTGCGTACGGCCTCGGGTGCCACGGCGGTGCAGATCGCTGAATCCGTGGACGGGCGCCGCCGCATCGTGCGGCATGTGGGCTCGGCCCGCGATGACGCCGAACTGGGACTGCTCATCGAGCAGGCGCGGCGGTTGTTGGCCGATGACGCCCAGCGGGAACTCGATCTGGGGATCACCCCGAAAGCCGTCAAAGCTGAGATGGTCGGCCCGCCGTCCGCGACACTGTTCACCGATGCTGGTGTGGGGTCCGCGCCGCGGCAACTGGTGGCCCGCGCGCAGATCTTGAAGTCCTGCAGCGGACTGCTCTACGACGCCCTGGCTGGTGTGTATGCCGATCTGGGTTTCGACGACGCGGTCGACGATCAGGTGTTCCGGGATCTGGTCATCGCCCGGGTGGTGGAACCGACCAGCCTGCTCGATGTCGATCGAGTCCTTGCCGAGCTGGGTCGCACCTCGGCGTCGCTGTCGACACGCAAACGGACGCTGCGCCGCGCCTGCGCCGGTGGTTACCGCGAGCAGATTGCCGCCGCGTGCTTCCGAAATGTTTGCGCCACAGGAGATCTGAGCCTGGTGCTCTACGACGTCACTACCCTATACTTCGAGGCCGATAAGGAAGACGACCTCCGCAAAGTTGGGTATTCCAAGGAGCGCCGCGTCGATCCGCAGATCGTGGTGGGCCTGCTGGTCGACCGGCAAGGTTTCCCACTGGAGATCGGCTGCTTTGAGGGCAACAAGGCCGAGACCCTGACCATCGTGCCGATCATCAAGGCATTCCAGACCCGCCACCAGATCAGCGACATGGTCGTCGTCGCCGATGCCGGCATGCTGTCGAGCTCCAACCTGCGCGACCTCGATGAGGCCGGGTTGCGGTTCATCGTCGGATCCAGAGTCACCAAAGCCCCCAATGATCTGGCGTCCCACTTCCATTGGCACGGTGATCTTTTCACCGACGGCCAGATCATCGACACCATCACTCCACGCGATCAACGCGGCACCGCACCCAAGAGCAGCGACCCGAAACTGAAAGCCGAACCCGTCTGGAACCTGAAGACGCATCCGAAATCGTGGCGGGCGGTGTGGGCCTACTCCACCAAACGGGCGGTGCGCGACACCAAGACGCTGAACCTGCAGGAGCACAAGGCCCGCGCCGTCGTGGCCGGTGACAAGAGCGCTCGCACACCGCGATTCGTCGCCGTCCGCAACGGCGCCCGCACACTGGACGAGGCCTCGCTACGGCGGGCACGCTGCCTGGTCGGCCTGAAGGGCTACGTCACCAACATCGACGCCGCCCACGTGCCTGCCACCGAGATCATCGCCAACTATCACGACCTGTGGCGCGTCGAGCAGTCATTCCGAATGTCAAAATCCGACCTCGCCGCTCGGCCGATGTTCGCCCGCACCCGCGACGCCATCGAAGCCCACCTGACCATCGTGTTCACCGCGCTGGCCCTCAGCCGCGAAATCCAGACCCGAACCGGGCTCTCACTGCGACGATTCCTGCGCACGCTCAAACCCCTGCGCTACGCCACCATCGACATCAACGGTGTAATCGCGACCTACCCACCGGCAGTAAACCCCGAGGTCGCGGCGATACTCAACGCCGTCCAGTCCCCGAGATCAAGGCACTAAGCCAAATGACCCAACT
>NZ_JCALCE010000075.1:0-1511 GCF_059812195.1 Mycobacterium sp. NGS68
CTAGACGGTATGAGGGCTGACCTGAGGCCGAAGGCCTCGGGCTGCAAACGGACGTGGGTTGCCGGTGTCGAGTGAACACTCGCACTGGTAGAGCCACAGTTGCAGATCAGGAGGCCTCCGGTGAGTTTCAACGGTACGAGTGTCGGGTTGGATGTGCATGCGCTTTCGGTAGTTGCGCACGCGGTCGATGAGGAAACGGGTCGGGTTGAGCGGGCACGGTTGTGTCCCGACCACGGCGAGATCCTGGATTGGTTGCATCGATTGCGCGGGCCGGTGCGGGTGGCCTACGAGGCGGGACCTACGGGGTTCGGGCTGGCTCGGGCTCTGGCTGATGCACAGATCGATTGCGTGGTGGCCGCGCCGTCGAAATTGATTCGTCCAGCGGGGGATCGGGTCAAGACCGACGCGCGCGATGCCGCGCATCTCACCCGCCTGTTGAGGTTGGGCGAGATTACCGCGGTCAGCGTGCCTGACGCTGACGTGGAGGCGGTACGTGATCTTGTCCGGGCCCGCGAAGATGCCCGCGCAGACTTGATGCGGGTCCGGCATCGGTTGTCCAAGCTGCTGTTGCGCCAGGGCCGGGTGTACTCGAAAGGACATGCCTGGAGTGGCGTGCACGAAACCTGGCTGCGGCAGCAGCGTTTCGACGATTCCCATACCAGGACAGCATTTGACCATCACTTCGATGCAGTGCTTAGCGCGACTGCTGCTCGGGACCGCCTCGACGAGCAGATCGTCGCGGTCGCGGCCTTGCCGCGATGGGCCGATGCGGTCGACCGGTTGGGATGTCTGCGGGGGATCGCGGCATTGACCGGGTTGGCGTTGACCGTGGAGATCGGTGACTGGACTCGGTTCACCGGCTCCTCGATCGGCGCCTACATCGGCCTGGTACCTACCGAATACTCCTCGGGTGCATCGCGGGTGCAGGGTTCAATCACCAAGGCCGGCAACGCCCACGTGCGACGTTTGTTGATCGAGGCGGCCTGGCACCACCGGGCCCCCTACCGCACCTCTGGGCCGACGATGCGAGCTCGGTGGGCCAAGGTGGACCCTGCGCTCAAGGCTCGCGGGCATGCGGGCAACCGTCGACTGCATCAGCAGTGGTGCCGATTCAACGAACGGAAGAAGCCGCACGTGGTCGCCAACGTTGCGGTGGCCCGTCAACTCGCGGGATGGTGCTGGTCACTGGCAACTTTGGAATGACCGGGCCACCACCGAGCTTGATCGGAGCCAGTCGGTGGGCGACGAGGTAGGCGAACTGGATCTGCGTTTCAACTATGAGCCACAAAGTAATTCAGCGATTTACGATGTGACGCCCGTCCCTAGAGAGCAGCCACCGTTCGCGCCGAACCATCGTCTTGCGGTACCCAACCCGCGCATATCAGGCTGACACCACCGTCGTTGACCAACGAACGCCGCGGCACCGACTACCCGATCAAACGAAAGCCGCCCCGGCACGAACCCCGGGGCGGCTTTCACCTGCCACTTGACAAAAGGTGCCTACATATCAG
>NZ_JCALCE010000076.1:0-1488 GCF_059812195.1 Mycobacterium sp. NGS68
GCTGACCAAACCGTCGGTCGCGCGTGGCTATGGTTCACAGGTGGTGCTGCCTTTCAGCGGCCTCGACGGCGCCTCGGGTGTCGCCGTAGACAGAGCCGGCACCGTCTACGTCACTGATTGGGTCCATCTTCGAGTGCTCATGTTGCTGGCAGGCTCGTACACCCAGCAGGTTCTGCCTTTCACCGATCTCGGCCACCCTGCCGGTGTGGCGGCGGACGCGGCAGGCAACCTCTACGTGACAAACTTGGGCGGCAACCGACCGGTGCTGAAACTTCGCGTAGGCTCGACCGCTCCGGAGGTGGTCCCCTTCAACGACCTCGCCCTCCCAAGGTCAGTGGCGGTGGATTCTGCAGGCACCGTCTACATCGCCGACGAGCACAATAAGCGGGTCCTAAAACTCCCGGCAGGATCGTCCAACCAGGAACTGCTGCCGTTTAGCGGCCTCGATGGCCCGCACGGTGTGGCAGTCGACGCTGGTGGCACCGTCTACACAACCGACCAGGGCAAGCGTGTGCTGAAGCTGCGGGCAGGGTCATCCAACCAGGAAGTGCTGCCATTTCAGGGCCTCCACACGCCCTGCGGTGTGGCGGTGGATTCCGCCGGCACCGTTTACATCACCGATTACGATTCAGCCGAAACCCACCAGGTAGTGAAGCTGCAAGCCGGCACGTCCAACCAGGAGGTGTTGCCATTTAGCGGCCTCAACGTTCCCACAGGCGTAGCGGTCGATTCCGCTGGCAACGTCTACGTCGCGGATCAGAACAACAACCGGGTAGTGAAGCTGCCGGTGAAGTAGCGCTCGCGGCGGCGGTCGCGGTGTCCGGTGACGGCGTGTACGTTGCCGACACCGGAAAAGGCAACAAGTTCAACAGCCAGGGCTGGGAGTTGTCCGGCAATCGCCCGGCCGGTTGTCGGCACTCAAGAAGGGCGCGACCAGCCAGACCGAAGTCGCGACCAAGATCGGCGTGCCGATCAGCCTCGCCGCCGGTCCCGACGGGTCGGTCTACGTTCTCTCGCTGAACCCACGCCGAGTCGCGCGATTCGCGCCCGGGTCGAGCGACCCCGTGCCGCTGCCGTTCGAACTCGGATCCGGCATCAGCGACCCTTCTCCGAACAGGCTCACGGTGACGACCGCGGGCGACGTGATCGTCTCGACAGACAGGGACCTTCGGCGGCTGCCGAAGGGCGCCGCCTCGCCCACCGTGATCAACACTGGGCACCACAGCAAGCTGTTCATCGCCGCAGATCCCAAGGGCGCGATCTATTACGCCGATACCTGGGGCTCCCTGCAGATCATCGACACCGGCTCGACGACACATCGCACGCTCGAACAACGGGACAGGGCGAACCCGACGCGGGAGATCGCGGCGATGGCGTTCGACACCAACGGTGACCGCTACACCGTTACGGAAAGCTGCGGGGAGAATCTGGAGCCGGGCTTCATACGTCCTTGCAAGACTTACGTTTACGCCTTGAGCAAGCTGGCCG
>NZ_JCALCE010000077.1:0-1394 GCF_059812195.1 Mycobacterium sp. NGS68
TGGCGTGACGCTGATCATCGAGCCGATCAGTCGGTGAGCACTATTACTCGCACTGGGGCGGACGTCGACCTCTAGCAAAAGACCGTGCCCCGACTGGTTTGGTGAGGTCGCCTCTAGCGCTGATGGGATGTCGTGCCAGCACGAGCACTGATCCATTAGTCCGCGCCGGTGTCCTCGGGCTCGAATGTGAGTTGACGACACAAGGGAGGTGGACATCGATGATCTTCGTGGGCGATGACTGGGCCGAAGACCATCACGACGTATTCGTCATGGACGGCGACGGGAGGCGACTGGCAGCTAAACGATTACCTGAAGGGCTGGCCGGGATCACGGCGTTGCACGAGCTGATCGCCGAGCACGTCGACGACCCCGCCCGGGTGCAGGTGGGGATCGAACTCGACCGGGGTTTGTGGGTCAACGCCCTGGCCGCGGCGGGGTATCAGGTGTGGGCGATCAATCCCAAGGCCGCCGCCCGCTACCGCGACCGCCACCACGTATCGGGGGCGAAATCTGATGCCGCGGACGCCAAGTTGCTCGCCGATGTGGTGCGCACCGACCGGCACAATCACCTCCAGATCGCGGGGGATACCCCGCAGGCCGAGGCAATCAAGGTGCTCGCTCGCACTCATCAGAGCCTGATCTGGGCGCGTATCCGCCACACCAACATGCTGCGCAGCGCGCTGCGCGAGTACTACCCGGGCGCCTTGGTGGCCTTCGATAACCTGGCCGACCGTGATGCACTGGCGGTCCTGGGTCGTGCCCCCACCCCCGAACAGGGCGCGCGGCTGAGCCTGTCCAAAATCGGGGCTGCACTCAAAGCCGGTGGACGCCAACGCAATATCGATACCCGCGCCCGTGAGATCCAGGCGCTGCTGCGCGCTGAGCACCTCAGCGCACCAGCAAAGCTGACCGCGGCATTCGGGGCCACCACCACCGCCGCCGTACACGTCATCGCCGAACTGAACACCCAGATTCGTGAGCTTGAGAACGCACTGGCCGAACATTTTGAGCAACACCCGGACGCCGACATCTACCGTTCCCTGCCAGGACTTGGTGTCATCCTCGGCGCCCGGGTGCTCGGTGAGTTCGGGGACGACCCGAACCGCTACACCACCGCCAAGTGTCGCAAGAACTACGCCGGAACCTCACCCCTGACCGTGGCCTCAGGTAAAAAACATGCGGTACTGGCCCGCTATGTCCGCAACAAACGTCTCTTTGACGCAATCGACCAATGGGCCTTCTGCGCAATGAACACCAGTCCAGGCGTGCGCCAGCTCTACGACCACCATCGCGCCGCCGGCAACACCCACCACCAAGCACTACGCGCTGTGGGCAACCGCCTGGTCGGCATCCTCCACGGCTGCCTACGCCACCACACCCCCTACGACGAACAC
>NZ_JCALCE010000078.1:0-1298 GCF_059812195.1 Mycobacterium sp. NGS68
TGCACCGCCCTGCCCGCCGTCGTAACCGTTGCCTCCGGTGGCGCCGGTTTGCTCGGCGGCGTTGCCGCCCGCCGCACCTTGCCCGCCGGTCCCACCCGTACCGCCTTTGCCGCCGGTACCGGCCGCGCCGCTTGCGCCGGCGATTCCGCTGTACTTGCCGCCGGTGCCGGCATGGCCGCCGTCCCCACCTGCTCCCGCGTCCCCGCCCTGACCGCCTTGGCCGCCGGTGCCGCCGACGCCAGTGGTGCTGTTGGCGCCGCTGCCGCCTTGGCCGCCTTGACCGCCCTTGCCGCCTTGGCCACCTATGCCGCCGTCGCCGCTGGTGCCACCCGCTCCGGCGGTGCCGCCCTGGCCGCCCGCACCGCCCTGCCCGCCGGCGTAACCCTTGTCGCCGGTGGCCCCGCTGCCATCGGCTGCCGCGGCGCCAGCCCCGCTGTCACCCCCGGCACCACCGGTGCCGCCCTTGCCGCCGATGCCCGCGGCGCCTGTTGTGCCGTCTTGGCCGCTGTGTGCGCCGCCGGTGCCTTTGGCGCCGCCGTCGCCGCCGGCGCCCGCGTCCCCGCCCTGGCCGCCGGTGCCGCCGGTACCGCCGATGCCGGTGGTGCTGTTGGAACCGCTGCCTCCCGTGCCGCCTTGGCCGCCCTTGCCGCCGACGCCGCCGTCTCCGCCATCACCGCTGGTACCGCCTGCACCGGCGGTGCCCCCCTGGCCACCTGATCCGCCCTGGCCGCCGGCGTAGCCCTTGTCGCCGGTGGCGCCGCTGCCATCTGCCTGTGCGCCGATAGCCCCGCTGTCGCCGCCGGCGCCGCCGGTGCCGCCTTTGCCGCCGGTGCCCGCGGCGCCGGTCGCTCCGTCGCTGCCGCTGTATGTGCCGCCGGTCCCGGCATGGCCGCCGTCTCCGCCTGCTCCGGCGTCCCCGCCCTGACCACCTTGGCCGCCTTGACCGCCAACACCGGTGCTGCTGTCCGCGCCGCTGCCTCCGGTGCCGCCTTGGCCGCCCTTGCCGCCGACGCCGCCATCCCCGCCGTCGCCGCTGGTACCGCCCGCACCGGCGGTGCCGCCCTGGCCGCCCGCCCCGCCTTGGCCGCCGGCGTAGCCCTTGTCGCCGGTGGCGCCGGTGTGGTCGGCTGCCGCGGCGCCAGCCCCGCTGTCACCCCCGGCACCACCGGTGCCGCCCTTGCCGCCGGTGCCCGCCGCGCCGGTGGTGCCGTCGATTCCGCTGTATGTGCCGCCGGTGCCTTTGGCGCCGCCGTCGCCGCCGGCGCCTGCGTCGCCGCCCTGGCCACCGGTGCCGCCGT
>NZ_JCALCE010000079.1:0-1245 GCF_059812195.1 Mycobacterium sp. NGS68
GGCGAGTTCGCATGGTCGTCGCAACACTCTCGATTTTGAGAGGTTGCGGCGGCCATGTCGTTTTTGGAGGACTGTGTTCAATTCGGGGATCGGTTAGCAAAGCTGGTTGATGCCGGCGTCGCTGTGCGGGAAGCCGGGGAGCAGCTGGGGATTTCACGCCAGCGGTGTTATGCGATCCTGCGGGCGACTGGGCGACCGGCCGGCTCGATACGAGCTGGCGGGAGGGGGGTCGATCCTGCGGCGGTGGTGGCGGTATTCGACGCGACAGGTTCGGTCAATGCGGCCGCCAAAGCCAGTGGCATCACCCATGCTGCAGCGCGGCGGGTGCTGGTCGATAAGGGTTTGATCAGCACGCAGCGCCAGCCCTATGGCAAGCCGGCAGCGCGAGCCCGGTTTCATGAACTACTGGCATTGGGGTGGTCGGTGGGTCAGGCGGCCCGCGAGGTCGGTGTTCATGTGCGTACGGCCCGGGATTGGCGCGACGGTATCCGCAAGATCGGCAACACGCGAGTGCGCCCGGACGGCACGGTCAACGATTACCGCCGCTGCGTGCGCTACGCATCTCCGGTGGCCCCTACTGCTGTTGTCAGCGCCCCGAAGATCAATAGCCGGTACCTGTCGTTGCCGGATCGGCTCGCCATCGCTGATGGACTGTCGACACATCAGACTCTGACCGCGATCGCCGCCGGGATCGGTAAGCACAAATCGACGGTGTCGCGCGAAATCCGGGCCCACAGCGCCGGCGGGTTGTACCTGCCGTATCGGGCCCACAGCGCGGCAGCGGCGTCGCGTGCGCGCCCCAAACAGTCCAAACTGGTCACCAACCAGAACCTGCGCCAAGCGGTCAAAGACGGACTATCACGGCGGTTGTCGCCTGAACAGATCTCACATCGCCTGGTCAAGGATTTCCCCGACGATGAGAGCATGCGGGTGTGCCCCGAAACGATCTACCAGGCGCTGTACTTCCAGGCCCGCGGCGGCCTCAAACGCGAAGTAGCCCAAGCACTGCGATCCGGACGCACCCGACGCAAACCCCACCGCCAACCTGACCAACGCACCCACCGGTTCATCGACCCCATGGTCATGATCTCCGACCGCCCCGCCGACATCGAAGACCGCGCAGTGCCCGGACATTGGGAAGGCGACCTCATCATGGGCCACGCCAACAAGACCGCGATCGCCACCCTGGTCGAACGCGCCACCCGCTACACCATGCTGGTGCACCTGCCAGAGGGCCATCACGCC
>NZ_JCALCE010000008.1:0-230075 GCF_059812195.1 Mycobacterium sp. NGS68
ACGTCTGCTCGCGAGGGATGGGTGACGATAGACGGCGTGGTAGCACCCCGGCCCGACGAGAGCTCGATCACCTGGGACGACGGGGCGCTGGTCGTCGTCGACCAGCGCGCCCTGCCGCACGAGTGGCGGCCCATGCGGATCACGACGGTCGACGAGCTGATCGACGCGATCAAGACACTGGCCATTCGCGGCGCACCGGCGATCGGGGTGGCCGGCGGCTTCGGCGTGGCGCTGGCCGCGCTGGCGTATCCCGACGACGCCCGGAAGGTCCAGTCCGAGGCCGCGCGGATCGCGTCGGCCCGCCCGACCGCGGTCAACCTGGCCTGGGGTGTGCGACGGGCGCTGAGCCGGTTGCCCGACGGGCCGCCGGCGGTGCTGGACGAGGCCCTGCGGATATTGGCCGAGGACGGGCGGGCGAACCGGGCCGCCGCCACCCATGCCGCAGACCTCATCGAGCGGCTGCTGCCCGATCGGCGGCTACAGGTCCTCACCCACTGCAACGCCGGCCGGCTGGCGATGGCCGAGTTCGGCACGGCGATCGGCGCGGTGCGGGTCCTGCACGAACGGGGCCTGGTCGAGGGCGTCCTGGTCGACGAGACCCGGCCCCTGCTGCAGGGCGCGCGCCTGACGGCCTGGGAGCTGGCCGAGCTTGGGGTCCCGCACCGGCTGACGATCGACTCGGCGGCGGCGTGGGCGATGGCCACCGGCCAGGTGGACTGTGTAATCGTCGGCGCGGACCGGATCGCCGCCGACGGGTCCGTCGCCAACAAGATCGGCACGTACGCACTGGCCGTCGCGGCAAACCGGCACGGCATCCCGTTCGTCGTCGTCGCACCGGAGTCCACCCGCGACCCGGCCACGTCAACGGGCCGCGACATCGTGGTGGAGGAACGGGCTGCGGGCGAGGTCACGCACGTCAGCGGAATCGCCACTGCCCCTGAGGGAATCGCCGTTTTCAACCCCGCGTTCGACGTCACCCCGCCGGACCTGGTCACCGCGATCGTCACCCAGAACGGTGTGGTTCATTCGGGCGGGCCGACACCGTAACGTCAGGGCAACCGGCCGAGATCGGCGACCGCGGCTTGAATCTCGGCGACCCGGGTGCCGTCGATGCCCCAGGGCGCCTCGACGCCGACGCGGCCGTCGAGATCCCACAGCACACACTCTTCGCCCGGTTGCGCGACCAGCGACCAGGCGATGACCGTCCGGCGCAGCTGCTCGCCGGCCGGGTCGCCGGCGCCCGGGGTGCCCGCGGTGACGCTGCCCTCCGGATAATGGTGCAGGAACTGTCCGTACGCCTGCCGACAGAACGCCGAATACCTTGCAGTGCAAAGGATCAGGCCGTGCCACGCCTCGTCGACGGCGCGTGATGGCATGCCGATCACCTGGTTGTCCCGCAGCGCGGGAGCGCAGCAGCGAAGCCACTGCCGCAAACCGGTGTCGATGAGTGCGCGGGGTTGCCAGGGGCACGTCTTGAATACGGCATCGGGAAGGTCGAGTTCGGCCGCGGCGGCCAGCGCCCGGCGGTATCCGTCCACGCGCCGACGCCGCACGTTCTCACTGTATGCGGTGCGCAAACGCGCGTAACCTTGGCGCATGAGTGGTGGTGCTCTCGCGGCAATCCTGACCATGCTGGTGATCTTCGTGATTATCGCGCTCCTGGTGTCGTCCATGCGTTCCCGGCGCGGGGGGCGACGGTCGGGACGCGGTGGCTACTGGTCCGCCGGCGGCGGGGCGTACGGCGGCGGTGACGGTGGCGGCTCCAGCGGTTGCGGCGGCGGACACGGCCACGGTGGCCACAGCGGCTGCGGCGGCGGACACAGCGGGTGCGGCGGCGGAAGCGGTTGCGGTGGCGGCGGCTGCGGCGGCGGCGGCAACTGATCGCATGAGCACCGGTGCTATCGCCTTGGCCTGCATCGTCGTCGGCGCGATCATGGTCGTCGGGGCCCTGGTCGCCGGGGCCGTATTTCTCATCAGCCGGGTCACGGGCACCATGCGCAATTCGATGGGTGGCAGCGTCTGGAACGCCGGCGGCACAGGCTTTTTCGGCGGCTCGCGCGGCTTTTCGAGCGGCTTTTTCAGCAGCGACAGCAGCGGGTGTAGCGGCGGCAGCACCAGCTGTGGCGGGGGAAACAGCAGCTGCAGCGGGGGCAGCGGCTGCGGGGGTGGCAGCAGCGGCTGCGGCGGCGGCAGCGGTTGCGGCGGCGGGGGCTGCGGTGGTGGAAGTTAGGCGCTTTCAGTCGCCGTAGCTGGGCAGCCAGATCGCGTCGTGCACGGCCTGCGTGACGTCCCGGTGGGTTCGGGTGGCCACCCCTTCCGCGGTCGCGGCGTGGTAGATCGCCTCGGCGACGGCCGCCGAGATCGCGCTCAGGTTCTGCACTTCCGGCAACAACGAAGCGCCGACTGTCGTCGGATCAGCTTGTTGCGCAATGGCTTTCGCTGCGGCCTGCAGCATGCCCTGGGTCAGCAAGCGGGCCCCGGACACGACGACGCCCAGCCCGATCCCGGGGAACACCAGCATGTTGTTGGCCTGGCCGATGGTGTAGGCGATCCCGTCGTATTCGACTGGGGCGGCGGGGCTTCCGGTGGCCACCAGCGCCTTGCCGTTCGACCAGGCCAGCACGTCGGCGGGCATCGCTTCCATCCGGGAGGTCGGATTGGACAACGGGAAGATCATCGGGCGCTCGCAGGACGCCGTCATCGCCTCGACGACCTTCTGGGTGAACGCGCCCGACACCGTCGAGCAACCGAACAGGATGGTCGGCGAGGCCAACCTGATGGTGTCGAGCAGCCCGACCCGATCCTCGCCGGCGATCCCGAGCTGGTCGCGGTTCTTCGCGTAGGGCGCCTGGAAATCGCGCAGATCCGCCATGTCGTCGAACAGCAGGCCCTGCTTGTCGACCGGCCAGATCTGCGCGGCGGCCTGCTCGACGGTGGCGCCGTCGGCGACCATCGCGTCCCGGATCTGATCGGCGACGCCGATCCCCGCGGTGCCGGCCCCGAACACCACCGCCCGCTGCTCGCGCATCGGGATCCCGGTGACGGCCGATCCGCCGTACATGGCGGCCACGACCACCGCGCCGGTGCCCTGCACGTCGTCGTTGAACACGCAGTAGTCCGCGCCATAGGTTTCCAGGATCATCCGCGCGTTGATCGGACCGAAATCCTCGAAATGCAGCATCGCCCGCGGAAACAACCGGTGTGCGGTCTCGATGTAGCGCAGGATGAAGTCGTTGTATTCGGGGCCGCTGCGGCGGCCGTGCCGGTTGCCCAGATAGAACGGGTCCTGCAGCAGCTGTTCGTTGTCGGTGCCGACGTCGAGCGACACCGCGAGGCAGCGGCGGGGGTCGATGCCGCCGCCGGCGGTGTACAGCGCCAATTTGCCCACCGCGATCTGGATGCCGCCCACACCCCAGTCGCCGATGCCCAGGATCGCTTCGGCGTCGGTGCACACGATCAGGTCGACGTCGCCCGGCCCGAGCCCGAACGTCTGGAACGCGTCGGCGATCTCATCGGGTTCGTCGATGCTCAGAAACAGGCCGCGCTGTCCGCGGTATTCGTCGGAGAAGCGCTGGATGGCCTCGCCGACGGTCGGCGTGTACACGACCGGCATCAGCTCGGGCAAGTGGTCGGCGAGCACCTTGAAGTACAGCACTTCGTGGCGGTAGTGCAGTTGCTCCAGCAGCAGGTTGCGGCCCAGATCGGTAGCCATGCCCTGCAACTGGCGCCAGACGCGGTCGGCCTGTTGCTCGAGCGTGAGCACCGCCGACGGCAGCCGGCCGGTCAGTCCCAGCCGGCGCCGCTGCTCGTGTGTGAAGCCCACCCCGCGATTGAGGCTCGGCGCGGACAGGGCGATGGGGATCCGGGGCACACAGCCGTCGCTCATCTGGTCACGGTAACGCCGATCGCGACCGCCCGGCCCGGAATCGGTTCGGGTCGCGCGGGATTCGGCGGCACCAAGCGGCACCGAGGCGGCACCAAGCGGCACCGGGGCGGCACCAAGGCGGTTACGCGGCGGGCGCGCGGCGGAACCGGGCGACCAGCGGGTACATCTGGCACCCGAGGCAGATGCCGAAGGCGGCGTTGAGGAACGCGGCGAACAGCGCGAACCCGGTCGCCACCGCACCGAGCAGCGGAATCCCCGCGGCGAAGCCGACGACGCCGATCACCGCGAACACGAAGCCCACCAGTTGCGCGAACTTCAGCGGCGGCACCGGCTCACGCTCGGTGACGGGTCCGAGCCGTGGCGCCACCAACGTGCGGTACAGCCACCCGTACGGGCTGTCGCGCGGGCCGCGCCACGCGGTGATCGCGAACACGACGGCCTGGGCGGCCAGAATCACCGCGGCAGCGGGCGCGCTGACCGCTGAGACGGCGAGCGTGAGCACCAGGACCGTGGTGCTGATCGCGGCGGAGAACCGCGGACCCCGCACGTCCACTTGGTTGGCATCGGTTGACATGTACAGCTCCTCGGGATCGGTCAGGACAGAAGCGGTTCCAGGGCGGTGCGCAGGTCGGCCACCTTGGGCACGCCCGCGCTGCGGTAGCGTTGCCGCCCGCCGGCGTCGAAGATGATTGTCGTCGGCAAGGAGAGCACCGACAACTGTTTGGCGGCAGCCGGATTCGCGTCGATGTCGACCTCCAGATGCGCCACGCCGGGCAGGTCGGCGCACACCTGGTCGACCACCCGGCGCACCGACGCGCAAGGGCCGCACCACACCGCGCTGAAGTGCACGACGGTCGGCCCCGCGTCGGACAGGTCGAGGTCCGGCGTGCCCTGCTCGGGCTCCGGCGCCGCTTCGCGTAGCACACCGGACCGGCGGTTGACGATCAGCCCGATCACCGTGGCGGCTCCCAGCGCCGCGACGGTCGCCGTCACGGCCAGTACAACGGAACTCACGAGCGCACCAACACTTTCCGCATCGGGATATTCCCTAGATGGAGAAGTCCTCGCCGTGCCAGACCCCGGCCTCCGGCGGCCGGATGACCCGCTCGGCGCGACCGTCGGACGCGGCACCGTTCCCGCTGCCCTCCAGCCTGGCCACCCGGGTCAGCAGGGACTTGAGGCTGGCGCCCACCAGGTCGGGCAATTTCGACTCGTCCTCGCTGGCGGGGCCCAGGCGGCTGACGACCTGCCCGGGCACCCCGACGACCACCGCGCTGGCGGGAACCTCTTTGACCACGACGGCGTTCGCGCCGATCCGGCTGTCGTCGCCGAGCTTGATCGCGCCGAGGACCTTGGCACCTGCGCCGATGACCACCCGGTCACCCACCGTCGGGTGCCGTTTGCCGGTCTGCGCGCCCGTGCCGCCCAGCGTGACGCCGTGGAAGATCGTGACATCCTCACCCACTTCGGTGGTCTCGCCGATCACCACCCCGGTCGCGTGGTCGATGAACAGGCCGGGGCCCAGCGTCGCGCCGGGGTGGATGTCGACCCCGGTCAGGATGCGGTTCAGCTCGCCCAGCACGCGGGCGAGCAGGCGGGCGCCGCGGCGCCACAGCCAGTTCGTGACCCGGTGACCCCAGACGGCGTGGACGCCCGGGTAGGCGAAGACGACCTCCGCCACCGTGGGCTGCGCGGGATCGCGTTCCCTGGCTGCTCGGATGTCGCGTCTGATGGCTGCCAGCATGCCTACTCGCTCAGATCGGCGAATAGCACCGTGCTCAGATATCGCTCGCCGAAGTCGGGGAGCACGACGACGACGAGCTTGCCGGCATTCTCGGGCCGGCGGGCCACCTCGAGTGCGGCCGCCACCGCGGCCCCCGAGGAGATACCGACCAGCAGCCCCTCCTCGGTGGCCAGCCGGCGGGCCAGGCTGAGTGAGTCTTCGTTGCTGACGGTCACGACCTCGTCGACCAGGCCCATGTCCAGCACCGGCGGGACGAACCCGGCGCCGATGCCCTGGATCGGGTGCGGCCCCTTCTGCCCGCCGGACAGCACCGGCGACGCCGACGGCTCCACCGCTACGAACTGCGCGGACGGCTTGCGCTCCTTGATCACCTGAGCGACCCCGGTGATGGTGCCACCGGTACCGATTCCGGACACGAAGATGTCGACCTTGCCGTCGGTGTCCTTCCAGACCTCTTCGGCGGTGGTGACGGCGTGCACGGCCGGGTTGGCCGGGTTCTCGAACTGCTGCGGCATGAAGTACTGCTCGGAGGACTTGGCCAGTTCCTCCGCCTTGGCGATGGCCCCGGCCATGCCGTCGGGGCCCGGGGTGAGGATCAGCTCGGCGCCGTACGCGCGCAACACCTTTCGCCGCTCGACGCTCATCGTCTCCGGCATGGTCAGCACCAGCTTGTAGCCGCGTGCGGCGGCGACCATGGCTAGCGCGATCCCCGTATTGCCGCTGGTCGGTTCGACGATGATGGTGTCGGGCTTGATCAGACCCGCCTTCTCGGCGGCATCGATCATCGCCACCCCGATGCGGTCCTTCACGCTGCTCGCGGGATTGAACGATTCCAGCTTGGCGACGACGTCGGCAACGGCACCGTCGGTGACCCTGCGGAGCCGGACTAGGGGGGTGTTTCCGATCAGTTGCGTGATGTTCTCGGCGATGGTCATCCACATTCTCCAACGATGTCGGTGCAGGCCCGCTCGGACTCCCACATGATGTCAAACTCCATTGTCACGCGGGTGGGGGTGGTGAGCGCAACCGGAGTGAGGCTCGGCTGCTGTGCGCGCGACGGTCCCGCTATCGCCACCCCGGTGAGCACCCGCCCGTTGAAGTGGTGCGACGGGACCGCCGTCAACGTTGTCGCCGTGGTGCCCGGCGCGCATCGCAGGTAGAAATCGGTGCCTGGCTGTACCGTCCCGCTGATCGGCACGCCGTCGGCGTCGACGACGGTGTGGCCGTCGGAGGCGGTCAGTGTCATCGGAATCCCGGCCTGGAAGGGGCCGACCAGCTCGGAGTCGTCTTCGGAGCCGGCCACCGCGGCGGTGTCCAGCAGCGGTTCCTGCGCCGCCCGAACGGCCAGATGGGCGCCGGCGAGCAGGTAGTTGTAGAGGTGTACGACGCGGTCGGCGTTGCGATAGTGCCGGGACCCGGTGAGCCAGAAGTCGACGTGGTCGATCGCCGCGGCGCCGCCCGCCGCGTCGTCCGGCGCCGTGGTGATCAGCCGGTAGTAGCGGTAGCCGCGGCCGCCCCGGCCGTGGCTAC
This sequence comes from Mycobacterium sp. NGS68, assembly GCF_059812195.1. Taxonomy (NCBI): domain Bacteria; kingdom Bacillati; phylum Actinomycetota; class Actinomycetes; order Mycobacteriales; family Mycobacteriaceae; genus Mycobacterium; species Mycobacterium sp. NGS68. The sequence continues at coordinate 7,161 of NZ_JCALCE010000008.1, forward strand.
TCGTCGACACGGTGCTGCCTACGCCCAGCGTCCGCTGGTAGAGGCCCCTGCCCCCGGACATGGTCAGTGTGGAGCCCGAGACGTCCTGCCAGGCGACACCGTCCGCCGATTTCTGCAACCGCACAGTGACCTGTCCGGGGGAGGCGTTCCACAGCGAGTAACCGCCGAGTTGCGGATGCCCCTCGAATTCGAACGTGAAAACCCCGGCCGGGTCGTGCTGCACGGCGGTGGGGGCATTGAGCGGCCGGGTGTCCAGGGCGATGTCGTTGGTGAAGTACCAGATGGCGGCCTGGGTTCCGGCAATCGCCTCGTGTTCGCTGATGTCGGCAGGTCCCAGCGGGTAGCCCGCCTGGCGCAGCTGTCGGCTCAGCTCGGTGAGGGATCGGATGGGAAAGGAGTGCCGCAGGATCCAGTCCACCTCCGCCTCGCAGCCCTTGGTGTGCAGGTGTGGCAGCGCCGACCAGCTGTCCAGGCGATACGGCGACGGGTGCTGTGGCGCGATGCCCATGAAGTCCAGCGAGTAGGCCCGCAGGTTGGGATTCAGCCTGATCAGGTCGGTGCGAGCGGTCGTGCCGTCGGTGAACACGATCCGCTCGACGGTGTGCGAATAGGTGCCACCCCGGTACCGGGTCATGCGCGTCGGTTCGGAGGCCGGCCGCACGCGGACGCGTCTGCGGGTCGCCACCGGAGCCTGTACACGGCTGGGTATGGATAGGACCGTCATGGGTGAGTTGCTCTTCCTGAAGATGGGTAGCGCGCGTCACGGAGGGCCGAGCGGCCATCAGAACCGGGGGCGCGAGATTTCTGGACGAGAGGCGTCAGGAATCAACAGGAGCAACAACAACAGAGCATGGCGAGGCAGCGCGAGGGAAGAAAGCGCGGCTGTGCGGCCTGTTGCATGTGCCCCACTATAGGCCAATCAAATGGCAGGGACCGCGAACCACCGGATTGTGACGGTTTACATCACGCGTGGTTAAACCTTTGTGCGCGGCTGTCGCCGTCACTTACCCTCGGCGGGCATCGCACAGCGATGTGGGGCATGATTGGACCGGCCCGTAGCGACCCCAATTAAGAATCAACATGATTGAAACTTGCACGGAAGGACCATCATGACCTCGGCTCAGAACGAGTCTCAGTCCCTGGGTGACCTTGCTGCCCGGCAGCTTGCGAACGCGACGAAGACTGTCCCGCAGCTCTCCACCATCACCCCGCGCTGGTTGCTGCACCTGCTCAGCTGGGTTCCGGTGGAAGCGGGCATCTACCGGGTGAACCGGGTCGTCAATCCCGACCAGGTGGCGGTCAAGGCCGAGGCGGGCGCCACGATCGACGAGCCTCTGCCCGAGACCTACGTCGACTACGAGACCAGCCCCCGGGAGTACACCCTGCGCTCGATCTCGACGCTGCTCGATGTGCACACCCGGGTCTCCGACCTATACTCCAGCCCCCACGACCAGATCGCCCAGCAGTTGCGGCTGACGATCGAGACGATCAAGGAACGCCAGGAGTTCGAACTCGTCAACAGCCCGGAGTACGGTCTGCTGGCGCAGGCGACCCCCGAGCAGACCATCCAGACGCGCGCCGGCGGGCCCACCCCCGACGACCTCGACTCCCTGATCACCAAGGTGTGGAAGACGCCGAGCTTCTTTCTGACCCACCCGCTGGGCGTCGCCGCTTTCGGCCGTGAGGCGACCCGGCGCGGGGTTCCGCCCGTCGTCGTGAGCCTGTTCGGCGCCCAGTTCATCACCTGGCGCGGCATTCCGATCGTCCCGTCGGACAAGGTGCCCGTCGAAGACGGCAAGACCAAGTTCATCCTGGCCCGCACCGGGGAGGAGCGTCAGGGCGTGGTGGGCCTGTTCCAGCCGGGCCTGGTCGGTGAGCAGGCGCCGGGGCTGTCCGTCCGGTTCACCGGCATCAACCAGTCGGCGATCGCGACCTACCTGGTCACCCTCTACACGTCCCTGGCCGTCCTCACTGACGACGCGCTTGCCGTGCTCGATGACGTCGCTGTGGACCAGTTCTATGAGTACGAATGAGTACCGGTCGGTAGCCGCCGAGAGCGAACTGCCCATCAGTGCCGTCGAACTCGCGGCGCTGGCCACACAGCTGTACGCGGCCAGCATCCGGCCCGGGCCCGACAGCCCGCCGCAGACGGCGCCCGTCGCCCCTCGCGGCAACGTGCCCGACACGACGGCGGTGACGTCCGCCGGGCAGACGGCGGCCGGTACGTCCGACCCGTTCCCGGCGCCGGTGCCGCTGATCGGCGGCACCGACATCTATGTACCGGCGCCGACGTCGCCCGGCCCGGAAGGAGTTCCGCCCCAAGCGGTTCCGGTGGCACCGCGGGGAAGCGTGCCGGATTCTTCGGCGGCGCCGTCCGCGGCCGGCACGGCGGCCGGGGTGGCCGACCCGCTCCTGCCGCCCGGCATCGCAGACCTGAGCGCCTTCGCCGTGCCGACGGGTATCGTCCCGACCGTGCCCGGTGTGCTGGCCGGGGCGACACCGACCGTGCCGGTGGCCCCGCGGGGTTCGGCGCCGGGCTGGCTGCCCGAAGCCCCGCCGATCCCCAACCTGGGCTGGTCGGACGCGCCCGCGGTGGCGCCGGTCGGCAACGAGGCCGACTACCACTTCCTCACCGCGCCCCAGTCGGTGCCCCAATTGCCGGACGCGCACGAGGTTTTCGACGTGAACGCGGTGCGCGCCGACTTCCCGATCCTCAAGGAGACCGTCAACGGCAAGCCGCTGATCTGGTTCGACAACGCCGCGACCACGCAGAAGCCGCAGGTCGTCATCGATCGGCTGTCGTACTTCTACGCGCACGAGAACTCCAACATCCACCGCGCGGCGCACGAACTGGCGGCGCGCGCCACCGACGCCTACGAAGAGGCCCGCGAGACGGTGCGGCGGTTCATCGGCGCTCCCAAGGCCGAGCAGAACATCTTCGTCCGCGGCACCACGGAGGCCATCAACCTGGTGGCCTACGCGTGGGGCGGCAAACATCTGGGGCCCGGTGACGAGATTCTGATCACCCACCTGGAGCACCACGCCAATATCGTTCCCTGGCAACTGCTTTCGCAGCAGACCGGCGCGGTGTTGCGGGTGGCGCCGGTGGATGACGCGGGCAACCTGCTGCTGTCGGAGTTCGAGGACCTGCTGGGTCCGAAGACCAAACTCGTTGCCGCCACGCAGGTTTCCAACGCGCTGGGTACGGTGACGCCGGTCGAGAAGATCGTCGAGCTGGGCCACCGCTACGGGGCGCGGGTGCTGATCGACGGCGCCCAGTCGATCCCGCACCTGCCGATCGACGTCGCCGAGCTCGGTGTCGACTTCTTCGTCTTCTCGGGTCACAAGATCTACGGCCCCACCGGAATTGGCGTCCTCTACGGTAGCGAGGAGGCGCTCGCCGAGACCCCGCCGTGGCAGGGCGGCGGCAACATGATTGCCGACGTGACGCTGGAGCGTTCGCTGTATCAGGGGCTGCCCAACAAGTTCGAGGCCGGCACCGGCAACATCGCCGACGCCGTCGGGCTGGGGGAGGCGCTGCGGTACGTCGAGCGCGTCGGCATCGAGCGCATCTCGGCCTACGAGCACGCGCTGCTGAAGTACGCGACCCCGCGGCTGGCCGACATCCCCGGCGTCCGTCTCGTGGGCACGGCCGACGAGAAGGCCAGCGTGCTGTCCTTCGTGCTGGCCGGACACGAGCCGCTCGAGGTCGGCAAGGCGCTCAACGCCGAGGGCATCGCGGTCCGCGCCGGGCACCACTGCGCACAGCCGATCCTGCGCCGCTATGGACTCGAGGCGACGGTTCGCCCGTCGTTCGCGTTCTACAACACCTACGAGGAGATCGACGTCTTCCTCAACGCGGTGCGCCGGATCGCCGAGGGCGGCACCAACGTCGGGTGACCCGCGCCCGTCGTCGCAGACTCGACGCCGCAACCCTCCGCAGTGGTCGACTCAGCCGCTTAGCTGCCTGCGCCCCAATGCAACACGCGGGAGGTGAGCAGCACGATGCCGAGGGACACCGACGCGACGACGACCAGCCCGATGACCGCGACGACGAGCGGGCGCCACCCAGTGCGCGCGATCTGACGGATGTCGGTGGTGAGCCCGACGCCTGCGAACGTCAGCAGGAAGGCCCATTTCGACACGTTGGCCAGATTGGTGCTCTGCCCCTTGCTCAGCCAGCCGGCCGTCGCGATCGCCGAGACGGCGAGAAAGCCCAGCACGAACTTCGGGAATTTCGCCCAGACGAACGCCGCCTTGGCTTTCGCGCCGCGGGCGATCTCGTCGGCCTGCCCGCGGGCGGCCCAGTACAGCGCGAAACCCAGCACCACGAAACCGATCAGCGCGTTGCGGGTGGACTTGACCAGAACGGCAATCTTGCCGGCGTGGTCGGAGTACAGGTAGCCGGTAGCGGTGGTTTCGGCGGTGTTGTCCACCGATAGTCCCGCCCACAAACCGAATTCGTGATCGGTCAGCCCGATCGCGTGGCCCAGCGGCGGCAGCACGAACAGGCCCACCGCGCCCAGCGCCAGGATCGCCGCGATCGCGTAGCTGACGTCGGTGTTGCGGGCCCGGATCGCGCCCTTGGCGGCCACGATGGCCGACAGCCCGCAGATCGAGGTGCCGATCGCCAGTAGCGAGCCCAGCTTGCCGGACAGGCCGAATGCCCTCGCCACGAGCAGGATCGTGGTTCCCGCGATCGTCATGTCCACCAGAATCTGGACCAGGCTGGTCGCGCCCAGCTTGGCGATGTCGCCGAGGACAAAGCGCGAGCCCAGCGCCACGATTCCGACCTTCAACCAGAACTGGTAGGTCAGCACCCCGGGCCGGAACACCCGGTGCAGTCCGATCGTATTGGTGATGAGCAGCCCGATCAGGATCGCCCACAACACGTATTCGATGTCGGGTACTGTCCAGTGTTGTTGGCGGGCAGCCGAATTCCACCATATCTGGGCGTACTTTCCCAACCCGCCCACAGCAACCAGCAGCAGGATGCCGGGCGCGTAGTCCAGCGGCCGGGCGCTGGTGAACGCGACCTCATGGGAGGCCTCTTCGGGTTCGATGCGAACGGTGCTCACGGCGTTCACCAGGGCACCTTGGGCAGGGCGTCGGCCACGGCCAGCGCGACGATCACGCCGGCCACCAGCGTCGCCCACCAATCCTCGCCGAACCGGGTGAGCCGGTCGCGCCACCGCGGTGTCGGGACGTCTTCAACCACGGCGAGCACTCCTCCGACATCGGTGGCCTCGTTCGGCACACTCTGCTGCGGGAATCGTTGCGTGCCTGCGAATGCCGAGAAAGTGATTGGATCGGGATGAATCTAGATCTGATTGCGAATCGGTGCGAAATCTCTGCCGATACAATTTCTGTCACCCTGCACATAAATATTGTGCGGGTCCTGATTTCCCAGGTTAAGTACTGTGCTCGGTGGCCATCATCGACGGGGAGCCACGCGCGTGAGCTGGACGGTTGCGACCGTCCGGCTAGATTTGTTCTGGCTGATCGCAACCCTACGGCCGGGTCCCAATTTGCCCGTAAACTGCCCATCCTATTGGGCACGACAAGACGGTAGGGCGGCCGATACGAGGGTCGATAAATTAAAACGGCGTTAATTGCATTACGAAAATGGGGGACCGGATTAGCCATCGTGGCACCCGGTGGGCTGAGCGGGACGCATGAACGGCGCCACCATCGCGAAGCCCATGAACGCGCTGGGCCAGTTCTTCGTGCTCAGCGTCGAATCGTTGTTCGTGATGGTGCGCCGCCCCTGGGCGTGGCGGGAGATCCTCGAACAGGTCTGGTTCGTGGCCCGCGTCTCGATCTTCCCGACGATCATGCTGTCGATCCCCTACACGGTGCTCATCGTGTTCGTGCTCAACATTCTGCTCGTGGAGATCGGAGCCGGGGATCTCTCCGGTGCCGGTGCGGCGCTGGCATCGGTGACCCAGGTCGGGCCGGTCGTCACGGCGATGGCCGTCGCCGGCGCCGGGTCGACGGCGATGTGCGCCGATTTGGGTGCGCGCACCATCCGTGAGGAGATCGACGCGATGAAGGTCATCGGCGTCAATCCCATTCAGGCCCTCGTGGTCCCCCGCATCATCGCCGCCACCTTCGTCGCGTTGCTGCTCTATTCGGTGGTAGCGGTCACCGGGCTGACGGGCAGCTACATCTTCGTGGTCTTCGTCCAGCACGTCACGCCCGGCGCCTTCATCGCCGGCATGACCCTAGTCACGGGCCTGCCCCAGGTGGTGATTTCGTTGATCAAGGCGACGCTGTTCGGGCTGTCCGCCGGCTTGATCGCCTGCTACAAGGGCCTGTCGGTGGGCGGCGGTCCCACGGGCGTCGGCAACGCGGTCAACGAGACCGTGGTGTTCTCCTTCATGGCGCTGTTCTTCATCAACATCGTCATCACCGCCCTCGGCGTGAAGGTGACCGCGAAATGAGCGCGACGGCGAGCGAGCCGCCATGGCTGGCCGCCCTCGGTCCCCGGATGGTGGCCGCGACCCGGCGGCTGGGTGAGCAGACCGCGTTCTACGTGCAGTCCCTGGTGGCCACGGGCGACGCGGTCCGCCGCTACCCGGGTGAGCTGCTGCGGCTCATCGCCGAGATGGGCATGGGCGCAGGCGCTCTCGCGGTGATCGGTGGCACGGTCGGCATCATCGGGTTCCTGACCCTGACCACCGGCGCGCTGGTGGCGGTCCAGGGCTACGACACGTTGTCCAACATCGGCGTCGAGGCGCTCACCGGCTTCCTGTCGGCGTTTTTCAACGTCCGCATGATCGCGCCGTGCACGGCCGGGGTGGCGCTGGCCGCCACCATCGGCGCCGGGACCACGGCGCAGCTGGGCGCGATGCGCATCAACGAGGAGATCGACGCGCTCGAGGTGATGGGCATCCGCTCGATCACCTACCTGGCGTCCACCCGGATCATCGCGGGCATCCTGGTCGTCATCCCGCTCTACGCCGTCGCGGTGCTGATGTCTTTCTTCGCGGCCAAGTACGGCACGATCTACATCTACGGGCAGTCGCGCGGCGTGTACGAGCACTACTTCTCGACGTTCCTGCGCCCCACCGACCTGTTTTGGTCGTTCCTGGCGGCGCTGACGATGGCAACGGGCGTGATGGTCGTGCACACCTACTACGGCTTCACCGCGACCGGAGGCCCGGCCGGCGTGGGGGAGGCGGTCGGGCGTTCGGTGCGGTCCTCGATGATCGTCACCGCCTTTGTCTGCCTGATGATTTCGTTGTCCATCTACGGCCAGTCCGGCAACTTCAACCTGTCGGGCTGAGGCGATGACCCGCGATACGAACCACGCCCCCGACCGGGCCGGCGCGGCCTTCAGGACCAACAAGTCCCGCAGGGGCAGGGTCGATCCGATCTGGTGGGCGCCGACGCTGTTCATCCTGGTCGCGGCTCTGGTGGCGATGACGGCGGCGTCCTTCTCCGGCACGTTCCGCAGCTACATCCCGCTCACGCTGGTGTCGGACCGGGCGGGGCTGGTGATGGAAACCGGAGCCAAGGTCAAGCTGCGCGGCGTGCAGGTCGGCCAGGTCGCCTCGATCGGCACCGACGTGAAAGCGGCCCAGCTGCAACTGAAGATGGATCCGGGCCCATTCAAATACCTGCCCAGCAACATCGAGGCGGAGATCAAGTCGACGACGGCGTTCGGCTCCAAGTATGTCGACCTGATCGTGCCCGAAGAGCGCAGCGCCCTGCCCCTGAAGCCCGGTGCGGTGCTGCATTCGCGCAACGTCACCGTCGAGGTCAACACGGTCTTCGAGAACCTGCAGTCGGTGGTCGGCGCCATCGATCCGGCGAAGCTCAATGCGATCCTGTCGGCGTTCTCGCAGGCGTTGCGGGGCAAGGGCGAGGTGCTCGGACAGGCGATCACCGGTGCGAACGACGTGCTGTTGACGGTGAACCCGCGGATGTCCACGATTCATCAGGACTGGCGGCTGTTCGGCAAGACCGCCGCCGCGTATTCCAATGCGGCGCAGGATATCCTGTCCATTCTCGACTCGGCGGTCACCCCCAGCGCCACCATCACCGCCAACCAGCAGGCGCTGGACACGCTGCTGTTGTCGGCGGTCGGCTTCAGCCAGGCCGGCATCAGCGTGATCGGCACCAACGAATCCAACATCGTGCGGTCGGTGAACCTGCTCGAACCGACCTCGGCCTTGCTGCGCAAGTACTCGCCGACCTACACCTGCCTCTTCCAGGGCGCGCAGTGGTTTCTGGAGCACGGCGGCCGCGACGCGTTTGGCGGCAACGGCTACTCCGTGATCCTCGACGCCGCACTGCTTTTCGGCGACGACCCGTACCGATACCCGCGTCATCTGCCCCGGGTCAACGCCACCGGCGGGCCGGGCGGACGGCCGAGTTGCGGTTCGCTGCCGGACCCGAGCGCCAACTACCCGGTGCGTCAGCTCGTGACCGACACCGGCTGGGGCACCGAGCCGAACGAGATCCGGACCAACCTGGCCACCGGAAACCCGTGGTGGTCCAACTACTTCCCGACCACCAAGAACCCGCCCGGACCGCCTCGCTACTTCTGGCGTGGGGGGCAGCCACCGCCATGAGACGACGGAAACTCTCGGCCATCATCGCGCGCGTCGCGCTGTTCACGGCGATCTGTCTGGTGTTCACGTTCACGCTGATCGCGGTCTTCGGTCAGCTGCGGTTCGAAGACCGCACACCGTATCACGCGGTGTTCAGCAACGTCTCGGGTCTGAAGTCCGGCAACTTCGTGCGCATTGCCGGCGTCGAGGTGGGCAAGGTGGGCGACATGCACCTGCATCGCGACGGCACGGTGACCGTCGACTTCGCGATCGACAAGAGCCTGCGCCTCACTCCGGGCACCAAAGCGGCGGTGCGCTACGAAAACCTGATCGGGGACCGCTATCTCGCGCTCGAAGAGGGTCCCGGGCCGCCGCGCCGGCTGCCCACGGGCTCGACGATTCCGGTGGCGCAGACGTCGCCGGCGCTGGACATCGACGCCCTGATCGGCGGGTTCCGGCCGCTGTTTCGGGCCCTGGATCCCGAACAGGTCAACGCCCTGTCCGGCGAACTGCTGCGCATCTTTCAGGGCCAGGGCGGCACCATCGCCTCGGTGTTGGCGCAGACGTCGACGCTGACCAGCACGCTGGCCGGGCGCAGCGAGCTGATCGGTCAGCTGATCGCCAACCTGAACACCGTGCTGCACACGTTCGCCACGCGCGACCATGAATTCTCCGACGGCCTGGACAAGCTCGCGTCGCTCGTCGAGGGCCTCGCGCAGCGCAAGACCGACATCTCCAACGGGCTGGCCTACATCAACGCGGCGGCCGGGTCGGTCACCGATCTGCTCGTCCAGGCCCGCCAGCCGATCAAGGACGTGGTGCGCGAGACGGACCGGATGTCCGGCCAGGTGCTGTCGGACCGCGAGTATCTGGACAACCTGCTCAGGGAGCTGCCCGACGTCTATCAGGTGCTGGCCCGGCAGGGCATGAACGGCGACTACTTCGGTTTCTACTTCTGCGACGTACTGCTCAAGCTCAACGGCAAGGGCGGCAACCCGATCTACGTCAAAATGCTCGGGCAGCCCAGCGGGCGGTGCACGCCGCAATGAAGTCGATAAAGCTCAAGTCCCGATTCAAGTTCAAGCCGCTCAGCGAGCGTAATCCGGCCCTGGTGGGGCTGGGGGGTCTGGCGATCGTGACCGCGGTGGTCGTCGGCGCATTCGAGTACGACAAGCTGCCGTTCATCACCGACACCAACGACTATTCGGCCTACTTCAGCGAGGCCGGCGGCATCAAAACCGGTAGCACGGTACGGGTTTCGGGCATGGGTGTGGGCAGGGTCGCGGAAGTCCGCCTGGACGGCACCCGGGTTCGGGTGGGCTTCACCGTCCGGAAGGATGTCGAGCTGGGTGACCGCACCGAAGCCGCGATCAAAACCGAAACGGTGCTGGGCGCCAAGATGCTCGAGCTCACGCCACGCGGCCAGGGCCGGTTGAGCGGCACCATCCCGCTGGAACGCACCCATGCGCCGTACGACCTGCCCGACGCGCTGGGTGACCTGACGACCACGATCAGCGGCCTGGACACCACCCAATTGTCTTCGGCCCTCACCACGTTGGCCAACACCTTCAAAGAGACGCCGCCCGATCTGAAGCCCGCGCTCGAGGGCGTGGCCCGCTTCTCCGACACCCTGAACAATCGTGACGAGCAGCTGCGCAGCCTGCTGGCGAACGCCAACAAAGTCTCCGGAGTGCTGGGCAAGCGCAGTCAGCAGATCGCGGGGCTGGTCTCGAATTCCAACGCGCTGCTGGCAGCGCTGCTCGACGAACGCGACTCGATCGACGCGCTGATGAACAACCTCACCGCGGTGTCGCACCAGCTGTCGGGGTTGGTCAACGACAACCGGACGCAGCTCAAGCCGGCGCTGGACAAGCTGAACGGCGTGCTGGAGATCCTGGACAACCGCAAGCAGGAGCTGCAGGCGACCCTGCCCAAGTTCAAGCGTTACGCGATGTCGTTCGGCGAATCACTGGGCTCCGGACCGTTTTTCAAGGCCTACGTGGCGAACCTGGTTCCCGGCCAGATCGGCGGACCGGTGATCGACGCGGACATGTACGACAGGCTGCTGGACCCCAACGCGAAGCTGCCGTCGGAGGCGGTGGACCCGCCGACCGGATCGCCGCCCGTCCCGCCGCAGAACGCCCCGGTGCCGCTGTGGTCGCAGCCGCCGTCGCCGCCGCCCTCGACGCCGCCAGTGCGGACCCTGCCGCCGCACACCGGCTACGGGGGTGCCGGACAGTGAACATCAGCCGGCGCACCGTGCGGATCATCGCCGCCATCAGCCTCGCGGTCACTCTGACGATCTCGTCGGTGATCGTCGGAGGACGACTGTGGAACGCTGTCGAAAAGAACACCTACTCGGCCTATTTCGCGGAATCCAACGGTCTGTTCGTCGGCGACGAGATCCGGATACTCGGCGTCGCGGTCGGGTCGGTGGACAAGATCGAGCCGCAACCGCACGCCACGCTGGTGACGTTCTCCGTGGACAAGCAATACTCGATCCCGGCCGACGCGCGCGCCGCCATTCTGTCGCCGTCGCTGGTGACCTCGCGGGCCATCCAGCTGGTCCCGGTCTACTCCGGTGGACCCACATTGAGCCCCGGAGCCGCCATCCCGCTGGCACGCACCGCCGTCCCGGTGGAATGGGACGACTTCCGCAAGCAGCTCGAGACGCTCAGCGAAACCCTGCGTCCCACGACCCCGGGCGGGGTGAACACGCTCGGCGAGTTCATCAACTCGGCGGCGGACAACCTGCGTGGCACCGGCGACACGGCGCGCGAGACCGTCGTCAAGCTGTCCAAGGCGATTTCGGCGCTCGGCGATCACGCTGACGACATCTTCAGCACCGTGCGCAACCTGCAATTGCTGGTGTCCGCGCTGTACTCCAGCAGCGACCTGTTGGCCTCGTTCAACCGCAACCTGGCCAGCGTGAGCACGGTGCTGACCAACACGCCCAACGAGATCGCCAACGCGCTGCAGGGCCTCGACACGGCGCTGGCGGACGTGCGTGGATTTGTCGCGGAAAACCGTGAGGCACTGGGCGTCACGTTCGACCGGCTCAGCTCCGTCACGAGCGCGCTCAACGACAGCCGGATGGATCTCAAGCAGATCCTGCATATCGCCCCGACAGTGTTCCAGAACTTCATGAACATTTACCAGCCGGCGCAGAGCGCGATGACCGGCATCCTGGCCTTGAACAACTTCGCCGACATCCCGCAGTGGATCTGCAGCGCCATCGAGTCGGCGTCCCGCGCACGCCTGGCCCGGGTATCGAAACTGTGCCTGCAGTACATCAATCCGATCATCAAGAACCGGATTTACAACTACATCCCGGTTGGGATCAACCCGTTCGTCGGGCCGCAGGCCCGCCCGGGGGAGATCACCTACAGCGAGGACCGGCTGCGTCCCGGTTACGCGCCGCCGCCAGGGCCGGCGCCGGAACTTCCCGTGCCCGTTCAGTCGCCCGGCCCGCCGCCCGAGCAACCGCTGCCCGCCGAGCAGCCGCATCTCGCCGGGTTGCCGCCGGCCGCAGAAGCCCCGCCGCCCGCAGAAGCCCCGCCGCCGGGCACCACCAGCCCGGTGCGCGTCCTGCAGGATCTGATGCTTCCGACGGGGCCCTCGTGAGGCGCGTCGTGGCCGCCGCGCTGTGCGCCGCGTGCATCGCCGTCCTCTCGGCGTGTGAATGGCGGGGGCTGAACTCGTTTCGGCTGCCCGGCACCGCGGGCGGGGGATCGGATTCCTACACGATCCAGGCGCAGATGCCGGACGTCGTGACGATCCAACAGAACACCCGTGTCCGGGTGAACGACGTGAACGTCGGCAACGTCACCAAGATCGAAGTGCAGGACTGGCATGCGCTGGTCACGATGCGCATCAACGGCGACATCCGGCTGCCCGCCAACTCGACCGCCAAGCTCGGGCAGACCAGCCTGCTCGGCTCGATGCACATCGAGCTCGCGCCGCCCAAGGGCGAGCCGCCCGTCGGGCAGCTCACGAACGGATCGATCATCCCGCTTGCCCGCGCCAGCCTCTATCCGACCACCGAGCAGACGTTGGCGTCGGTGTCGATCCTGCTCAACGGCGGCGGCCTGGGCCAACTGCAAGAGATCAACCGGACGATCGCCACGGCGTTCGCCGGCCGCGAACCCGAGATGCGCAGCCTGCTGCGCCAATTGGACGAGTTCATCGCCGGCACCAACGCCCAGACCGACGACATCATCGCCGCCGCGGAGAACCTCAACGGCCTGGCCGGCCAGGTGGCCGCCAAGGACCCGGCCGTCGACCGGGCGCTGACGACGATTCCCAAGGCGCTCGCGGTGCTCGCCGAGCAGCGAACCAAGATCGCCGACGCGATCGATCAACTCGGCAAGTTCAGCGCCATCGCCGCGGACACCATCCACCAGACCAGGCAGTCGCTGGTGAACAACCTCCGCGACATCGCGCCGGTGCTGCGGTCGCTGGCCGATTCCGGGCCGGCGTTGACGCGGGGCCTGGACATGTTGCTGACCTATCCGTGGCCGGCGTCCACGGCCAGGAACTGGTTCCGCGGGGACTACGCGAACCTCACGCTGATCGTCGATCTGACGTTGAGCCGCATCGACACCGGGATTTTCACTGGTTCGCGTTGGGAAGGCAACCTCACCCGCCTGGAGTTGCAGTGGGGCCGCACCATCGGCATGCAGCCCAGCCCCGCGACCGGTGGCAACCCCCTGACCTTCCCGTACCACGACGGGGGGTACTGAGAATGCTGCGCCTGCACCGCAAGACGTGGATCCAGTTGGCGGTCCTGGCCATGATCACCATATTGTCCTGTGGCGCAATGATGTTCGACTTCATGAAGCTGCCCGCCACGCTGTTCGGGATCGGGGAGTACAGCGTGACGGTCGACCTGCCGGAGTCGGGCGGGCTGTACCAGACCTCGGTGGTCACTTACCGCGGAACCGACGTCGGCCAGGTCAAGTCGATCGAGGTGACCGCGACCGGCGTGCGGGCCGTGCTGGCCATGAAATCCGGCACCTCGGTGCCCTCGGACGTCCAGGCGTCGGTGCACAGCCGCTCGGCGATCGGCGAGCAGTACATCGAGCTGACTCCGCGGCCCGGGGTCAACGGCGAACATTCTCGCCCGTTGCGCGCCGGCGACGTGATCCCCGCGGGACGCGTCGACGTGCCCGTGGACATCGGACACCTGCTCGACGTGACCAACCGTGCGCTGAAGGCGATTCCGCGGGACAACCTGCGCACGGTGATCGACGAGTCCAACCGCGCGGTCGGCGGCCTCGGGCCCGAACTGTCGCGGATCGTGGACGGGTCGGCGGCGCTGGCGATCGCCGGCGGCCGGACCGTCGACCCGCTCGCCGCGCTGATCGACCAGTCCCCGCCAGTGCTGAATTCCCAGGTGCAGACCTCTGATTCGATCGCCCGCTGGGCCAATCGGACCGCGGCGATTATGGCGCAGTTCAAGGCACAGGACGCCGCACTGCGGGACCTGTTGACGCAGGGTCCGGCGGGCCTGCAGGAGGGCCACCGGTTGTTCGACCGGGTCGCGCCTGCCCTGCCGGTGCTGTTGGCCAACCTGGTCAGCCTGGGCGACATCGCCGTGGTCTACCGCCACGACATCGAGCAGCTGTTGGTGCTGTTCCCGCAGGGCGTCGCCGCCATGTCGGCGATCATCGTGCCGAACTCGGGCACCAAGCAGGACTTGCGCGGCGCCTACCTCGACTTCAACCTCAACCTCAACCTGCCCCCGCCCTGCACGACGGGATATCTGCCGCCCAAACAGCGCCGCTCGCCGGCCAGCGTTGATGCCCCCGACCGGCCGGCCGCCGACATGTACTGCCGCCTGCCACAGGACTCCGAGCTCAATGTTCGTGGGGCGCGCAATATTCCGTGCGAAACCAAACCGTGGAAGCGGGCCCCGACCGTCGAATTGTGCGAGAGCGACGAAGAATACGTGCCGCTCAACGACGGCTACAACTGGAAGGGCGATCCGAACGCCACCTACTCCGGTCAGGGTGTCCCGCAATACGCGCCGGGACAGGATCCGCGGCTACCACCGCCGCGGGGCACCGCGCCGTCGCCGCCGCCACTCGCGGTGACCACGTACGATCCCGCGACCGGCGAGTACATCGGGCCCGACGGCCACCGGTACACCGAATCTGATCTGGCGCACCCGCGTGCCAAGAATTGGCAGCAGCTGCTGGCGCCGCCACCGTAAGCCGTCGAAAACGACTGACAACAAGAACTTTCACCGTAGTTAGGAGCGCCATGGCGATCGAACCCGATGTCTCGGATGCCGAGGAGCAAGTGCAGCCGGACGATACCGACGAGACCGACGAGTCTGCCACCGTCGAAGCCACCGTCGACGCCACCGACGGGACCACCGACGCGCCTACTGAGGAGACTGAGGCGAAAGCGGACCGGCCGAAGCGCCGGCGCCGCCCCCGCCGCAAACTCTCGAATGTCGGATGGGCGTTGGTGGCCAGCGTCGCTGTGACGACGACACTGGCCGGACTCGGCGGCTGGCTGGGCTACCGCGCCTACGAAAAGCACGAGGCGCACGCCAAGCGCGACCTTTTCGTGCAGACCGCCCGCCAGGGCGCGGTGAACCTCACCACGATCAACTACACGGAGGTCGAAACGGACGTGCAACGGGTCCTCGACTCGGCCACCGGCGCCTTCCGCGACGACTTCGCGAAACGCTCACAGCCATTCATCGAGATTGTCAAGGCGGCGCGGTCGCAGTCGGAAGGCACCATCACCGAGGCGGGAGTGGAATCCCAGCGGGGCGACTGGGCCCAGGTGCTGGTGGCGGTTTCGGTGAAGTCGCGGACCGCCGTCGGCGAGCAGGCACCGCGGGAATGGCGCATGCGCATCGAGGTCCAAACCGTCGGCGACGGCGCCAAGGTCTCCAACGTGGTGTTCGTGCCATGACCACGCTCAAGGAACCCACGACGCGCGACGAAGAAATCGTCGACGAAGAAATCGTCGACGAAGAAATCGCCGACGAAGAAATCGTCGACGAGGACACCGATACCGACGTCCCGAAGGACAAGCGCCCGATAGCGTGGCCACGTCTGCTCGCATTCGCGGTGCTACCCGGACTGGCGCTGGTGCTAGCGCTGGTCGTGGGGTACGTCAAGTGGTTGGACGCGTCGGCCAACGACTTCACCGCGGCCCGTAGCGAATCGGTGCGGGCCGCCAGCGAGGACGCGGCCGCGTTGTTGTCGTACCGCGCGGAGTCGGTGGAACGCGACCTCGGTGCGGCCCGCGAACGGCTGACCGGTGACTTCAAGGACGCCTACGGCGCGCTGATCCGCGAAGTCGTCATCCCCGGCGCGAAAGAGAAGCGCATCACGGCGCGTGCCAAAGTAACCGCGGCGGCGTCGGTTTCGGCGACCAACAGCCACGCTGTCGTGCTGGCATTCGTCAACCAGAGCGTCACGATCGGCGAGGGAGCGCCCACCGACACCACACCCGTCCTGCGGGTGACGCTGGACAAGGTCAACGGCAAATGGCTGGTTTCACACTTCGACCCGGTGTGACCGGAGGGCTGGCGGGCGCCGTGATCCTCTGTGCGGCGGCGGTTCCCGCGGCGCACGCCGACAATAAGCGCCTCAACGACGCCGTCGTCTCCGACGTCTACACCATCCAGCACCAGGCGGGGTGCAGCAACGACGTGGTCATCAACCTGCCGCTGCAGCAGGCCGCCCAATGGCACGCGGGCGACATGCTCAACAACCGAAACGTCAACGACGACATCGGCTCCGACGGATCCAGCCCGCAGGACCGGGCCAACGCCGCCGGATTCCGCGGCAAGGTCGCCGAGACGGTGGCGATCAACCCCGCCATGGCCATCAGCAATCTCGAGCTGATCAAGCAGTGGTACTACAACCCCGATTACCTGGCGATCATGCGCGACTGCGCCAACACGGCCATCGGGGTGTGGTCGGAAAACGCTTTGGACAGAACGGTTGTGGTGGCCGTCTACGGACAGCCGGCCCCGCGCCCTCGGTGAGAGGACCTCCGATGATCTTCACGCAGCACTACCTGGCCTGTCTTTCGCACGCGTCGTACCTCATCGGTGACGAGACCACCGGGCGCGCGGTCGTGGTCGACCCGCGGCGGGACATCGACGACTACCTCCGCGAAGCGGCCGAGCACGGCCTGTCCATCGAGCGGGTCGTCGAGACCCACATCCATGCCGACTTCCTGAGCGGGCACCTGGAACTGGCGGCGGCCACCGGTGCGTCGATCTCCTTCGGCGAGGGTGCCGACGTGGAGTTTCCGATCGAGCCGTTGCGCGACGGACAGCGAATCTCGTTGGGGGAGGTAACGCTCGAGGTGCTGGCGACCCCCGGCCACACGCCGGAGTCGATCTGCATCGTGGTCTACGAGCACGCCGACGACGAGGTGCCCTACGGTGTGCTCACCGGCGACACACTCTTCGTCGGTGACGTCGGGCGCCCCGATCTGTTCGTGACGTCGGGTGTTTCGGCGGACGCACTGGCTGCGACGCTTTACGCGTCGTTGCACGGCAAGTTGTTGACCCTTCCTGACACCACCCGCGTGTTTCCCGCGCACGGCGCCGGATCCACCTGCGGCAAGCAGCTTTCCAGCGAGACCAGTTCGACGATCGGCGAGCAGCGGCAGACCAACTACGCGCTGCAGACCCTCGACGTAGCGCAATTCGTCGACGCCGTCACCGAGGGGCAGCCGGTGCGGCCGCGCTACTTCGCGTTCGCCGCGCACCGCAATCGTCTGGTGCGCCCGCTGCTGGACGCACATCCGCTGCCGTTGCTCGGGATCGACGACGCGTGCGCACGCGCGAAGGCGGGAGCCATCCTGCTGGACAGCCGCGAACCGGGCGAGTACGCCTCCGGGCATCTGCGCGGCGCGGTCAACGTGGGCCTGCAGGGGCGCTTCGCCGAATGGGCGGGCAATGTATTGTCGCCGGACCGCGACATCGTCCTGGTCGGTAATCCGGCGCTGGCGCGCGAATCCAGGGTGCGGCTGTCGCGGGTGGGATTCGACCGCGTCGTCGGCCAATTACAGGACCTGGCAGGGGTTCTCGCGAGCAGGCCGGAGCTGGCCGAGCGCAGCTCGCGGCTGACCGTCGAGCAGCTGGCCGAGTTGCGCGGGCTGGTTCCGTGCCTGCAGGTGGTGGACGTACGCGGGCCGTACGAGACGGCGACAGGCGCAATCACCGGTGCGATCGAGGTTCCGCTGGCGGCGATCGCGGATGCGGCCGAAAATCTGTCCCGGAGCGCCCCGGTGGTCGTCTACTGCGCCAGCGGCTACCGTTCGATGGTTGCCGCGAGCGCGCTGCGCGCGTCGGGATTCGACGACGTGTCGGATCTGGTGGGGGGATTCGGCGCGTGGCAGGCCGCCGGGCTGCCCTGTACCAAGGAGCCCGAGCGCGGCCGGTCGGCGGCGCCGCGATCGGGCTCCGCCGCCGCCAGCCTGGCGGGCCGCATGTGTGCGTCGACCGCCACCGCACCGCCCCCCGTCGACGACGATGCCAGGCCGGGCCTGAAGGTACTTCGTGAGGAGCCGCTGAACTGCGAGACATCGCTGGGTTCACTGATCGGCGGCGTCGTGGTGCCCACCGCCGACTTCTACATCCGCAACCATTTCCCCACCCCGCGGCTGGATCCGCTGAGCTACCGGCTGGCGGTCACCGGAATGGTCGAGCGGCCGCTGAGCCTGCGCCTGCGGGAGCTGCGCGACATGCCGTCAAAATCGATGGTGGTGACGCTGGAATGCGCCGGGAACGGGCGGGTGCATTTCGACCCGCCGGTCGCCGGGGAGCAGTGGGGCTTCGGAGCGGTGAGCACCGCCGAATGGACGGGTGTGCCGTTGGTTGACCTGCTGGACCGGGCCGGGCCGGCGGCCGGTGCGGTCACTGTCGTGTTTCGGGGCGCCGACTCGGGCCCGGTCGACGGCGCCTGTGCGCCAGTGCGTTTCGAGCGGGCCCTGACGGTCGACGACGTTCGGGCCTGCGGCGCTCTGGTCGCCTACGCGATGAACGGTGAACCGTTGCCGCTACAACACGGGCGTCCGGTCCGGTTGATCGTCCCCGGCTGGTACGGGGTGGCGTCGGTCAAATGGCTGACGGAGATCGAGGTGCTGGACGGCCCCTTCGAGGCCTTCTTCCAGACCACGCGGTACAGCTACGAATGGGAGCGCGACGGCGGCACGGTCCGGGAACCGGTTCGCTTGCAGCGCGTCCGCGCCTTGATCACCGATCCGGCCGACGGCGCCGCGGTGTCAGCCGGCGGCTTCATGGTGCGCGGCGTCGCCTGGTCCGGGGTGGCCCCGATCGAACGTGTCGACGTCTCGGTCGGCGCAGGACCGTGGCAGCGCGCCCGGCTGGTCGGGGACCACCGACCGACACCGCGGCACAGCTGGCTGTGGTGGGAACTGTTCGTGCGGCATGCGCCGCGAGGCACGACCACGCTGCGGGCGAGGGCGACCGATCAGGCCGGGCGCGCCCAGCCGGAACAGCCCGAATGGAATCGGCTTGGCTACGGCGGCAACGCGATTCAGACGGTGACCGTCGACCTCAGCTAAGTGACGCCGCGTCCGAGTCGACGTTTCCGCGCTCGGAGGTGGCGTCGCAGACACACACCTGCGCCGGGTTCTTCGACCGTCGCCACGCCTGAGCGCCGCGCTTGCGCAGCAAGTGCTGCATGTAGACCCTGTCGCACTGCTGCTGAGAGAACGCCATGTCCAGGTTGACGGGCAGCCCGGCCCAGTCGACGTCGCCGCGTCTGGCGGCCTCATCAGCACTGTCGCCGCGCCGCCGCCAGCACTGCAGGGGGCACGCGGTGTTTACGGTGTCGCCGACGGGTTCATCCCACTCCCGAGCCACGAGTGCATCCCTCCTCGAGCGCGAAGCCGATACTGAGGGAATCGTGCGCCAGGGATGTTTCAGCCGCGCGTGTCCAATGTTTCCGCCGTATTACGGCTCACGTCGGTTATAGGGCAGCTTGGACAGCGCGGTGCCCATCGCGCAGGTATCGCTGATCGCGGCATAGGTCAAGCCGCCCCCGATCGCCGCGGCGACCCACTTCAGCCGCGGGACGGCGACGCTGGCGAGCACCGACGAGAGCACAATCGATCCGGCCACCAGGCGCACCTGACGCTCCAGCTCCCACCGTTGGGTGCCGCGGTCGACGGCGAAACCCTGGTCTTCCCACCCGGTCAGCCCGTTGGTCAGCACGCGGCCGTCGGTCAGGCCCTGGCGCCGCAGGACTTCCTGGGCCTTCCTGGCACGCTGGCCCGACCGGCACACCAGCACCACCCCATGCTTCCGGCCCGGGTGGGCGGTGATGTCCCCGCTGCGCTCTTTCAGCGCATCGAGCGGCACGTTGACGGACCCGGCGATGTGCGCCGTCTCGAACTCGCCCGGGGTCCGCACGTCGACAACGTGTGGAGGGGTGGGCGATTCGAGCAGTTCGCGCAGCTGTGCCGAGGAAATCGTGGCGGTCCGTACGCTCATTCGCTACTCCTGTGTTGGCGCGGAAGTGATTCCCAGCTTCTCGGCGTTCTCGTATTGGTCGTCGACGAGCACGACGCGGTGATCGTGCCGGTCGAGCAGCGCGGCGGCCACCGAGGCGCGATAGCCGCTGACGCAATGGATCCACAGCTCGCGGCCCCCGGGAACCTCGGCGAGCCGCTCCGGTAGTTCGTGCAGGGCGATGTTGCGGGCGCCGCGGACGTGGCCGCCGCGGAATTCGTCCGGCCGGCGGACGTCTAGTACCACGGTGCCGTGGTCGTCGAGCGCCGCGGCGAGGTCTTCGAAGGTGGCGACCCGGTAGCTGCGTAACTCCGCCCCGTCGGCCAGCGCGCGGATGTCGCCGCTGGCGCCGCCGGTGAGCCGGTCCACGCCGATGCGGACGAGTTCGCGCTGGGCATCGGCGATCTGCTGGGGGTCTTCGCCGATCAACGTCACGGGCGCCCCCCACGTGTACAGCCAGCCGAGGTAATTGACGAAGGGGTCGCCCAGCTCGAAACCGTATGTGCCGCTGAGGTGTCCGGCGGCGAACGCGGTCCGCTTGCGCAGGTCGACGACCCATTCGCCGGCGTCGATCCGCGCGCGCAGTTGGTGCGGGTCGACCGGCGCCGGCGGCGACAGGTCCGGTGCCGACGGGCCGGCCCGGTTGATGACACCCATATGCGCGTAATACGCCGGAAACGACGACAATTCGGCGAGCAGTTCGTCGATGTAGGCCTGTTCGCTCTTGGTGAGCGCGGGGTTGGTCCGGCGCTGTTCGCCAATGGTGGAGCCGTCGCCGTCGCCGTCGGCCGGTGTGACCGAGCAGAAACTGCCGAATCCGTGCGTGGGGTAGATCGGCGTCGTCGCGGGCAGTTCCTCGGCGAGGCGGCGGACCGAATGGTATTGCCGGCGGGTCAATTCGGCGGTGTGCTCCTCACCCACCAGGTCCGTTCGTCCGGTGCTGCCCAGCAGCATCGACCCGCCGGTGAACACGCCGACGGTGTCGCCGGACTCTTCGCGCAGCACATAGCTGACGTGGTGGCTGGTGTGGCCGGGCGTCAGCAGCGCCTGCAGCCGGATCGCGCCCGTGTCGATGCGATCGCCGTCGGTGACCGCGCGGCAGGAGAACTCGACGTCCTCGCCCGCCGGAATCACGTATTCGGCGCCGGTGGCGTCGGCCAGCGCCAGGCCGCCCGTCACGTAGTCGTTGTGGATGTGGGTCTCGAGCACGTGGGTTATCCGCAGGTCGCCCGCCAACTCGAGCACCCGGTCGATGTCGCGCTGCGGGTCGACGGCGACGGCGACTTCACCGTCGCTGACCAGATAGCTGCGGTCGCCTAACCCGGAGGTCTCGATGACCGACACCGTCAACGGGCTTGCCATTGTTTCACGGTAATCGCGGGCGAGGAAGCCCGCCGCGCGAGCGCCGGGCCTCGGCCGGTTCCATGTTTGCCAGTGCGGCCGCGCGGCGCCGGTCTCGGCGTCGCAAAAGCACCGCTCAAGGCGCCGTCGGCCGGCAGTGTCTCACGCGGGGCCGGATCCGTCCCGGCCGATCGGACACTTCTATTTCGGGTGATTTATTTTGTCGCGCGCGCTCAGTAGACGTCGCGGTGGTAGCGCTTGTCGGCGCTCAGCGTCCGCACGTACTCCGCGGCTGCGTCCGGGTCGAGGTTGCCGTGTTCGGCGGCGATCTCCCGGATCGCGCGGTCGACGTCCTTGGCCATCGGGTCGGCGTTGCCGCAGACGTAGAGCTGCGCGCCGTCCTGTAGCCAGCGCCACAACTCGGCGCCCCTCTTGCGCATCAGGTGCTGTACGTAGACCTTCTCGCGCTGGTCGCGGGAGAACGCCAGGTCCAGTTCGGTGAGGAAGCCCGCGGCGTGCATCGCCTCGAGCTCGTCGCGGTAGTAGTAGTCGGTGGCGGCGTGCTGCTCGCCGAAGAACAGCCAGTTCGGTCCGGTGTGGCCAAGGGCGCGACGTTCCTGCAGGAATCCGCGGAACGGCGCGATCCCGGTACCGGGGCCGATCATGATCATCGGCGTGGTCGAGTCGCTCGGCGGCCGGAAATTGCTCGACGGCCGGACGTAGAGCGAGACCTGGTCACCGGGGGAGCGGTCCGCCAGATACGTCGAGCACACTCCGCGACGCGGCACGCCCTGGAAGTTGTAGCGCACCGGCGAGACCGTCAGGTGGACCTCCCGCGGGTTCTCCTTGGGGCTGGACGAGATCGAATACAGCCGCGGCTGAAGCGGTTTGAGCACCGTCAGCCATTGGTCGACGGGTGCGGTGAACCGGTACTGGGCGAGCAGGTCGACGGACTGGCGCCCCCAGGTCCAGTCGGACAGCGCGCGCTTGTTCTCCGGCTTCATCAGCTCCGCGAGTGCGGTGTCTCCAGTGCGCCGCTGGACGAACCGCAGCAGGTCGGCAGTGATGTGCGCGATCTCGAATCGCTCGGTCAGCGCCTCGCGCAACGACATTGACGCCGCCGTCGACCCCTGCGTGCTGACCTCCACGGCGGACTCGCCGTCGAGACCGGTGACCGACAGCCACTCGTCGACGAATTGGTCGTTGTTGCGCGGCCACACGCCCAGGGCGTCGCCGGCCTGGTAGCTGACGGTCTGTTCAGGCAGGTGAAACGCCAGGTGTCGCACGTCTTTCGCCGATCGCGGCCGGCTCAGCGTGGTGTTGCGGACCATGCCGGTGACCAGTGGACGCTTCTTCGTGTAGGCGTGCGTGTCCGGCCGGCTCGCCGGCCGTGCCGGCGCCGCGACCGCGACGGGCGTTGCACCGCCTGCGGTCGGTGACGGGCCGGTCAGCGCCGGGACGATCGCGCGCAGCCAACCGGCCACGGCGTCGTCGTAGTCCGGCTCGCAGTCGGCCCGGTCGGCGATGCGGGTGGCCCCGAGCTCGGCGAGGCGCGCGTCGAGCTTGCGTCCGTGACCGCAGAAGTCGTCGTAGTTGGAGTCGCCGAGTGCCAGCACCGCGAACCGCGTGCCGCCGAGTTTCGGTGCGCTGTCGGCGGTGAGCGCCGACCACAGGTTGGCGCCGTTGTCGGGCGGGTCGCCGTCACCGGTGGTGCTGGTGATCAGCAGCAGCTCTCGCGTCGTCGACAGCTGCGCCACCGGGAAGTCGTCCATGTTGTGCAGCGCGACCGGCAGCCCCGCCTCATCGAGTTTCGCTGCGACGTGGGCGGCAACCTCTTCGGCGGTCCCGGTCTGGGAGGCCCACAACAGCGCGATCGGCGCTCGCTCCGGGGCCGGAACGGGCTCGGGGTCGGCGGCCACGGCGGCCGGCGCGGTCACCTCGGCGCGCGCAAAGATCCCGGCGAGCAGGCCGTCCACCCACAGCCGGGTTTCCGAATCGAAGGGGGCGCTCAGCGGCAGGGTGGGTACCCCGCTTGAGCGCTGGCCCGCTTCCGAACGCAGCCCGGCGAGCAGACCCGCCAGGTAGGCGCGCCCCACCGGACCGAACTGTGGCGCCGGATAGCCTGCTATACCGAGGATTTCGGCCAGCGCGTCGAGCCTGCCCGTGCTGTCCTCCGGGAGAGCCGGCTCGGCAAAATCCGAAACCGGTTCTGCGACAGCAACCTTGGTCAAAGTCACCGCGCACGCCTTGTACTCCGGCTGGCGCGAGATCGGGTCGATGGCGTCGTTGGTGACCGCGTTGATCGACAGGTATTCGCCGAACGCGTCGTTCCAGTGGAAGGGCGCGAAGCAGTTGCCCGGCCGCACTCGGTCGGTGACGACGGCGGGCAGGACGGCCCGGCCGCGGCGCGAGGCAACCTCGACCGGGTCGTCATCGCGGACCTGCATCCGGGCCGCGTCGTCGGGGTGAATCTCGACGAACGGTCCGGGATTGAGCTTGTTGAGCTTGGCGACCTTGCCGGTCTTGGTCAGCGTGTGCCATTGGTGCGCCAAGCGCCCGGTGTTGAGCAGGAACGGGTAGTCGTCGTCGGGCATCTCTTCCGGCAGCATGTGGGGCCGCGCGAAGAAGACGGCACGACCGGTGGGCGTCGGGAAGGCCAGCCGGGGCACGCTGCCGTCGTCGCGGACCAGGCGGGTCTGGCTGACACCGTCGTTGCGGTAACGGATCGGGTTGCGATCGTCGGAGTCTTCGGATGCGCACGGCCATTGCAGCGGGGTCTTGCGGAGCCGGTCGTGGCTGACGCCGCGGATGTCGTAACCCGTTGCGGGGTTGGCGAATCGCGTGATCTCCTCGAAGACCTCGGCCGCGGAGTCGTAGCTGAACGCGTCCGAAAAGCCCATTTCGCAGGCGATCCGGGCGATGATCTGCCAGTCTGGCAGCGCCTGCCCGGGTGCGTCGACGGCGGCCTGGTGCAGCGTCATGGTGCGTTCGGAATTGACCATCACGCCGTCGGACTCGGTCCACAGCGTGGCGGGCAGCATGACATCGGCGTATGCGTTGGTTTCCGTGTCCAGGTACGCATCCTGGGTGATCACCAGTTCGGCACTTTCCAGACCGGCCAGCACAGTCTTCCGATTGGCAACGGTGGCAACGGGGTTGGTGCAGATGATCCAGCACGCCTTGATCTGCCCGTCGGCCATGCGGGAGAACATGTCGATGACGCCACCGCTGACGTCGGTGCGCAGCGAGCCGCGGGGGATGCCCCATTGGCCCTCCACGAACTCGCGGTCGTCGGTCGAAAGCACCGAGCGTTGACCGGGCAAACCCGGTCCCATGTAGCCCATTTCGCGCCCGCCCATAGCGTTGGGCTGGCCGGTGAGCGAGAACGGGCCACTGCCGGTCTTGCAGATGGCGCCCGTGGCCAGGTGCAGGTTGCAGATCGCGTTGGTGTTCCACGTGCCGTGCGTGCTCTGATTGAGCCCCATCGTCCAGATGCTCATCCAGTTGCCGGCTTCGCCGATCCAGCGCGCCGCCGTCCGGATGTCCTGCTCGGCGATGCCGGTGATGTCGCTGACCCGGTCGGGCGGGTATTGGTCGAGGAAACCCGGCATCGCCTCCCAGCCCTCGGTGAACTCGGCGATGAAATCGGGGTCGGTGTGGCCGTTTTCGACGATGAGGTGCAGCAACCCGTTGAGCAGCGCGAGGTCGGTCCCCGGTGCGACTTGCAGGAATAGGTCGGCCTTCTGTGCGGTCGCGGTGCGACGCGGATCGACGACGATCAGTTTGGCGCCCGCTTTGACGCGCTCCATCATGCGCAGGAACAGGATTGGGTGGCAGTCGGCCATGTTGGCGCCGGTAACAAGGAAGACGTCGGCGTGCTCGAAGTCCTGGTACGAGCCGGGCGGTCCGTCGGCGCCCAACGAGAGTTTGTAGCCAGAACTGGCTCCGGCCATGCACAGTCGCGAGTTCGACTCGATCTGGTTGGTGCCGATGAAGCCCTTGGCCAGCTTGTTGGCCAAGTACTGGGCCTCGATGGACATCTGCCCCGATACGTAGAGGGCGACCGCGTCCGGCCCGTGCTCCTCGATGAGCTCCCGTAACCGGTTGGCGGACCGCGTGATCGCGCTGTCCACGTGGATCGCCTCGGGCGGTTCGCCGCGTTCGGTCCGCCGGTACGCCGATGCCATCCGGCCCGGGGCGTTGAGCATCTCCGCGGTGGTCGCGCCTTTGGTGCACAGGCGGCCAAAGTTGGCGGGATGCCCCGTGTTTCCGATCGACTTCGCGATGTGACGGCGACCGCTTTCCGGGTCTGTTGTGAGCTGCAACACCATGCCGCACCCCACGCCGCAGTAGGCGCACATGGTTTTGACGCCGTTACCAGCCACGCCTACCTCCCCTCGCGCGCGCACGAATGCCTGTGCGCATCGTGCGACAAGGATGTTTCGCCACCGGGTATCCGATGTTTCCGCCGTTTTACGGCTTCCTCGCAGCGGATCCCGGATGTCGGTGAGATGCTCGGAAATACCGCAATTCACCGGGGTTTTCGCAGGTCAACGCCGACCCGCGGAGTTGAAATCAGGCTACCGGCGCGATCGGTCGACGGCCCAGCCAGAACGGGCTTTCCGACGATACCGACGGGACATTCACAGCCTTCGCTAAGCTCGTCCGGTGCGTCCTCGGCTGCTTCTGATCCCGGTGGCTGCATTGATTTTGCTGGTCGCGGGGTGTGGCGGTAAGCCGCATGCCTCTTCGGCGCCGCCGACCGATAGCTGCAAGGCCTCCGACGGACCCAGCAATGACACAGTGAAACAGGCAATCGCCGGGGTGCCTATCGCGGTCCCCGGTTCGTTCTGGGTGGAGATCGGGCGGGGGCATACCAAGAAGTGCCGGCTGCATTGGGTCCAGATCATCCCGACGATTGCCAGCGAGTCGACGCCGCAGCAGTTGCTGTTCTTCGACCACAACATCCCGCTGGGCTCGCCCACCCCGAACCCGAAGCCTTACATCACCGTGCTGCCGCCGACCGATGACACGATCACCGTTCGCTACCAGTGGCAGAAGGACAAGGATGAGCCGTGTTGTCCTTCCGGCAGCGGGACGGTGAAATTCCAGATCGGTCCCGACGGCAAGCTGCGGGCGCTGGGTCCGATCCCGCACCAGTAGCGGGGCCGGCGTTGGCGTCGAGTCTGCGGTGCTGGCGTCGAGTCTGCGGTCAGGGTGTGGTCGGGGGCGAATTCGACGCCCTCACCGCAGTCTGGGCGCAGCGCGGCGTAGCGGCGCAACGGCCGCCAAGACGCCAAGGGCGCCAAGACGCAAGGGGCAGACGCAGCGCGAAAAGCCCGTATGCGAGGGCGCTAACCCGGCAGATTCTCCGGATGCAGCATCTCGGCGTAGCGCAGCTGCTCGGGGATACCGAAGCCGTCGACCAGTGTCTCGGCGTACGGACGTAGCTTGCGACACCGATCGTTGATGCCCCGGGTGACCGCCTTGGCCCGCTCGGTCGACAGGTACCGGTGCTCGATGTACCAGGCTTTGTCGTCCTCGATCACCGACAACGCGTACAGGTCGCACACCACCTCGAGCAGCTCGCGAGCCTCCTGGTCCTCGCAGGACTCGATGCCGGCGACGAACGCCTCCAGCACCACCCGGTCGATGTGCGCGCTCGCGGCGTGCATGACGTGATCCTGCACGGAGTTGAACGCGTCGAACGCCGACATCTCCTTGGACTTGCCCTGCAGGCGACGCGCGACCGACGACAGCAGGTATTCCTCGCGCTCCTCGAACATGGTGACCTGGGTGCCGCGGTTGAACAGGCTGCCTTCCTCTTCGCTGTCCTGGCTGGCATCCACGATCCGCTGCATGATCGCCTCGGCCGCAGTCCGTTTCATTACCCGGTCGCCAACGGCGTTGGCGGCGAAGCGCACCCATTCGACCGGACTCATGCTCTTGATGTCGTCGGCGTAGGCGGTGAGCAGTTCCTTGGCCACCAGTTGGGTCAGCACATGGTTGTCACCCTCGAAGGTGGTGAACACGTCGGTGTCGGCCCGCAGGGCGATCAGCCGGTTTTCGGCCATGTAGCCGGCCCCGCCGCACGCCTCCCGCGCCTCCTGGATGGCCCGGCTGGCGTGCCAGGTGTTGGCCGCCTTGAGCCCCGCGGCCCGGGCTTCCAGCTCGCGCTGCTCCTCGGCGTCGACGACGTCGGAGGTCTGCAGGTCGTGACACTTGGACACCAGCTCGTTCTGGGCGAATTGCAGCGCGTAGGAGCGTGCTATCAGCGGGAACAGCCGGCGCTGATGCACGAGGTAATCCATGATCAGCACCTCGGACTCGTCGTCGGGCGCACTGAATTGCTTGCGCTGCAAGGCATATCGAGTAGCGATGTCCAGCGCCACTCGGGCGGCGTTGCCGGCGCTGCCGCCGACGGTGACGCGGCCGCGGATCAGTGTGCCGATCATGGTGAAGAAGCGGCGGTTGGCGTTGTCGATCGGCGAGCTGTAGGTGCCGTCCGGTGCGACGTCGCCGAACTTGTTCAGCAGGTTCACCCGCGGGACCCGCACGTGGTCGAACATGATGCGGCCGTTGTCGACGCCGGGCAGGCCGCCCTTGTAGTGGCAGTCCGACGTCGTCACGCCGGGCAGGTCGTTGCCGTCGGCGTCGCGAATCGGGACCAGCACGCAGTGCACGCCGTGGTTCACCGGCTCGCCGTTCTCGTGGGTGATCAGCTGGGCGAAAACCGCTGCAATGGTGGCGGTCTCAGCCGCGCCGCCGATGTAGTCCTTCCGCGCGGTCGGGGTGGGCGAGTTGATGACGAACTCTTCGGTCTCGGCGTCGTAGGTGGCCGTCGTCTCCAGCGACTGGACGTCGCTGCCATGGCCGGTCTCGGTCATCCCGAAGCAGCCCAGCAGGTCCAGGCTGATGATGTCCTTTACGTAGGAGCCGTGGCGTTCGGTGCCCAGGTTCTCGACGGCGCCGCCGAACAGACCCCACTGCACGCCGGCCTTGACCATCAGCGACAGGTCCGACATCGCCAGCATCTCGATCATCGTGATCGCCGCGCCGACGTCGCCCGTCCCGCCGTGCTCCTTACGGAAGCCCTCGTCGGAGATGCCCGCGGCGGCGATGACCTTCAGCTGCTCGGCCACTTTGGCGCGGGCGATGACGGTGTTGGGGGTGTAGTGCGGGCGGAATTGTTCGTGGTCCATCCGCTCTCGCGTCTGGTTCTTGACGTCACGCCAACGCCCGTCCAGCGCGTCGCGCAGATGATCGGCAGTGCTCTTGTTGTTTGGCGCCATAGCCTGACCGTAACGTGCCGCGCGCGCCTCGGGAATAGATTGGGTGACCCGCCCATCGCCGAGCAGACGCAAAAGCACCTGACACGCCGAGCGTGCGGGTGCTTTTACGTCTGCTCGCGCAAACTAGGGTGATGTTGCCGCACTACCTGGCCGCCGCCCTGGTCCTGCTGCTGTTGGGCACCGTGCTGACCCGGGTGGCGATCATGCGCCGAACCGGCACGCAGGCAATGCATTTCGGCAAACTCGACAAGACGGACTTCCTGATCCCGCCGGTGGCGCTGCTCTACTTCTACACGGTGTTCGCCGCCGCCTTTGGTTGGCCCCTGCTCAGCGGCCAGCTGTTCTTCCGGTCTACGCTGCTCGCCTGGCTGGGGGTGGGGCTGTGCGCCGTCGGCGTGCTGATCCTGGTGCTGAGCCTGGTGTCGTTCGGCAGCAGCTTCCGGGTCGGCATCGACGTCGACAAGCCAGGAAGGCTGGTCACGAACGGCATTTTTGCGGTGAGCCGCAACCCGATCTATGTCGGCTTCTTCCTGTTCCTGCTCGGCCAGCTGCTGGTGTTTCCGAACTGGGTTCCCCTCTGCTACCTGGTCGCCGGCGCCCTGCTGTTCCACCGCCAAGTGCTCAGGGAAGAAGCGTTCATGCGGGAGCAGTACGGACAGGAATTCCTCGACTACTGCAACCGCGTCAGGCGGTATGTCTGAGAGCGGGCATACCCCCGCACGCGCCGCTGGTGTCTGCTCGCGCACGTCGGCCACTCGCGCTTAGATGGCCGCATGACCCCCTCGGACGCGAACGACGCCGGGCCGGACACCAATCCGCGCTACGACGTCGGGCACACTCACCCCAACATCAGCGGAGGCTGGTTGCGCGCGGCCACCTTCGGTGCGATGGACGGCTTAGTGAGCAACACCGCCCTGATCGCCGGTGTGGCGGCGGCCAGCAGCCCCCACACCGTCACGATCAGCGGCGTCGCCGGCCTGCTCGCCGGCGCGTTCTCGATGGCACTGGGCGAGTACACGTCCGTGACGACTGCAAATGAGCAGATCGAATCCGAGGTCTACGTCGAAAGACGGGCCCTGCAGTCCCGCCCGCAGGCCGAGCGGGCCGAACTCGTGGACATGCTGGTCGCGATAGGAATGACCGAGCAAACCGCTCAGGTCGCCACCGACGAGATCCACCGCGACGAGAATCGGGCGGTCGGCTTCCATTTGGTCCGTGAGCTGGGCGTGGACCCCTCGGCGAAGCCGTCGGCCCCCGTGGCGGCAATCGCGTCCTTCCTGATGTTCGCTGTCGGCGCGGTAATTCCGCTGATCCCTTACCTTCTTGGATACGGCTCGTTGCCTGCGGGGCTGGCCTGCGGTGCGGCCGGTCTGCTGGTCGCCGGCGGCATGACCGCCCGGTTTACCCGCAAATCAGTGTGGTGGGCCGCCGCGCGGCAACTGCTTTTCGGTGGGGCCGCGGTCGCGGCCACCTACCTGGTCGGTCTGCTTTTCGGAGCGCACGTGTGACGACCAGGCCTCGTCGGCTGCTGCTGGCCGTCGCGCTGGCTCTGGGTTTGTCGCTCACCGGGTGTGCCCGCCCGGTGACCGCACTCCCGCCGCTGCTGCAGTACCTCGGCCAGTGGCAGGTGCCGTTCGGCGCCGTGTACGAAGGGACGGTCATCGGCGGTCTGTCGGGCATCAGCTACGACCCGGGCCGCCAGGTGTACTACGTGATCTCCGACGACCGCTCGGAGAAGAACCCCGCGCGTTTCTACACCGTACGGCTGTCGCTGTCGGACAAGGGCATCCGTGAGCTGATGTTCACCGGCACCCATCCGCTGCTGGACGAGTCCGGTCACCCGTTCCGGCCGCTGGACGCGGACGCCAGGCCGCCGGTGGTACCGCCCGACCCGGAGGGCATCGCCTTCGACGCCGTCCGCCAGCGGCTCTACTGGTCCTCCGAAGGCGAGCGGCTCAACCGGGCATCCGGCGATCCGCCGGTGCTGCTTGATCCGTGGGTCCGCACCGCGGACCTGAACGGTGGTTTTCTCGGTCGATTCAGCCTGCCGCCGAATCTGGCCATGTCCGCGCAGCGCACCGGGCCGCGGCGCAACAAGACGCTGGAGGGTGTGACGCTGACGCCCGACGGCCAGTCGCTGTTCGCCGTGATGGAAGACCCCGGTTACAACGACGGACCCGTCACCGACGGCGATCACCGCGTGCTGACCCGGATCACCAAATTCGACGTCGCGAGTGGCAAACCCACGGCCCAATACGCCTATCCGATGGAACCGGCCGTGACGCCCGACGACGTCAACGGCGCGTCGGATCTGGTCGCGCTGTCGGATTCGACGTTCCTGGTGCTGGAACGCTCCAGCACCGTGCCCCCGGTCATCCGGGTCTACCGGACCGAGCTCGGCGCGGCGACGGACGTGTTGGCGACGCCGTCGCTCAAGGATGCCGCCCTGACCCCGATGCGCAAGTCGCTGGCGGTGGACATGTCCGCGACCCCGGGCCTGTCCACCCGGGAGAACCCGCTGGACAACGTCGAGGGCATCACGTTGGGGCCCAAGCTGCCCGACGGCCGTCAGTCCGTGGTGTTCGTCAGCGACAACAACTTCTCGCCGACGCAGATCACGCAGTTCCTGGTTTTCGCGATGTCGTGACCGCGCGCAGGCGGTACCGCACGAATCCGGCCCACAGCGCGCCGAAGAAGAGCAGCAGCCCCATGTCGAACACCCACCAGCCCGAATAGTGGGTCCACGTCAGCGCATCGGTGGCCAGCGCGTCGACCCGGTGCAGGTCGACGGTGGCCGCGGACGCCGCGAAACCCCACTGGGTCGGCACGAACCACGACACCTGGTCGTAACCCCAGGTGCCCACCAGGGTTATCAGCCCACCGGAGAACAGCAGTGACCCCAGGACCACCGGCACGACCCACGGCAACACCGCGCGCAGCGAGTCGCCCGTGGACAGCGCCAGCCCGATGATCGCCGAGACGACGGCCGTGGCCGCCACCACTACATACAGCTCCACCGTGGCATTGCCGAGCAGCGCGGCGCCGTGCGTGGGCTCGCCCTTGACGGCGACGACGACGGCCGTCAGGATCGCCGCCAGAGCCGCCGCGGCGACGCCGAACACGATGATCTTGCCGAGCAGGTAGGCCGACGCCGAGAGCCCGATGGCCTGTTCGCGCCGGAAGATGCGGCGTTCGGTGACCAGGGCGCCGACGGCCAGGACGATGCCGATGATCACGGCCGCGACGTTGAGCACGGCCAGGATTTCGACGGCTTCGTGCAGATTGCGGCTGGACGGTGTGGGCCTGGCGAACCCCGCGTCGCCCGGAATAAGCAGCGTCAGCGCCGCTAGCCCGGCGGGCAGCAGAAGCAGCAACAGCAGGTAGACGGGCCGGGCGAGCAGCAGTCGCACTTCACGACCGACGAGGAACCGGAGCTGCTGGCCGAACGCGAGTTGGGCCGGCCGCGGCGCGGCCGCGGCCTCCGGCGGCCGCGGAGCCGGAGCCTGTTGCCGCGTCAGGAACGCGCGGTGGGTGCCCGCGGGATCGGCGCTCACGCGCGCGAAGATCTCCGGCCAGTCGCGGGTACCCAGCGCGGTTTCGATCTGGGCGGGCGGGCCGGAGAACGCCGTCGTGCCGGCGGCGGTGAGTACCAGCACCTCGTCGCAGATGTCGACGTGGTTCAGCAACGTCGGGATCGACTGGGCGGATAGGGCAACCACGACGACGCCCCCGATGTCGGCCTGCCGCCGCAGCATGGCCAGGACGTGGTAGGCCTGCGGCGCGTCCAGTCCGGCGCCCGGTTCGTCGACCACCAGCAACGTCGGCCGGCCGATGAGTTCGATCGCCAGCGCCGTGCACCGCCGCACCTCAGGCGGCAGCTTGCGGATGCGGGTCTTGCGGTGCGGGGTCAAGGCGAGTTCGTCGAGCACCTGATTGACCACTCGGTCCCGGTGTTCGGGCGAGGTGTCGGGCGGCAGCCGCAACCTGGCGGCGTCGGTCAGCGACCGTTCGACGGTGAGGCGTGGATGTAACCGGTCGTCGCGCGTCACCACCCCGATCCGGGTGCGCGTCATCTCGTGCTCGCGGTGCACGTCGTGGCCGTCCACGGTGACATTGCCGGAGCTGGGCTCCCGGACGCCGCCGAGCACGTCCAGCAGGGCGGAGTTGCGCGCGGCCGACGGGCAGGCGACCGCGGTCAGCGTGCCGGGCCGGGCCACGAACGACACCCCCGCGAGCAGATGCTGCCTGGTACCGGTCGTGAGCCCCAGTTGGTGTGCCGTCACGCCCAACGTGCGCGCATCGGACTGCCGTGGCAGGCGAAAGGTGGCACCTGTTTCGGGGGGCGCGGGGGCCGGTGTAGGAAGGCTCGTCGCGTCGGTCCGGTCCTGCGGCGACGGCTGTTGTGTCGTCGGCAACGCGGTTGGCAACGACGGCGGCAGCCGCAGCGGCCCCGTCGGCGACTCCGTGGCCGGCTCGAGCTTGGAGACGCGCATGCGCCCGGTGGTGCGCGCCGTCGGGACCGGATGCTCCGGCGGCGCGGGAGCAGGTGCCGGAACCTGGAGCTGGAAAACCAGCCGCGTTCCGCGCTGCGGGTCGCCGATCGTGATCGCCTGGCCGTCGTGGATGTCGAGGGACGGCACCCGGACGCCGTCAATGAGGATGCCGCCATTGCCGCGGTCGATCGCCGTCCACCCGGTGTCGGCGAATCGCAGCACCACGTCTTCGGCCCGCGCGTCCTCCAGCCGGATGTGGCACTGGCTGCCCGAGCCCACGATCACGTCGGGACCGGGGGAGAACACATATTTCGTCGAGCCGACCAACACGGTCAGCGGGGAGGCTGGAAAGGCGGAACCCTCGGTCCGCATTGCCGCACCTTTCGATCGAGCCCGGTCAGACGAGATAACGATTCAAGTGTCTACCCGTTTCAGATCGTCTAGCCACCCTGAACTGGCGTATCGCTCACAGGGCGCCGCGGCGCGGGGTGGCGGCGGAATTGTCCAGCAGTCGGCGCAGGACCTCGACGGCGTCCGCCAGCACCTGACGGTCCTTGGGTTCGAGCTCGGCCAGTTGCGGTTCGATGGCGGCGGCGCGGTCAGTGCGGACGGCGTTGAGCGTGCGCAACCCCTCGGGCGTGATGCGGATGCGGACCGCCCTGGCGTCGTCGGGGTCGACGGTCCGGGTGACCAGTCCGGCGTCCTCGAGCCGCCGCACCTGGGTGGTCATCGTGGGTTGCGAGCAGTGGTCTACGGCGGCCAGGTCGCCTATGCGGGCCTCGCCGGCGGCGTCGATGGTCGCCAGCAACCGGGCCTGCGCCGACGGCAGCGGCATCTGGATGCGCTGGGTGGCCAGGCGATTGAGCCGCGCCACCACGGCGAGCAGGTCCGCTCCCAGGCCCGGCGGGGGCGCGGTGTTCGCGGCGTCAACCTCTTCAATGGCCCCTTCAACGACACCATTGTGGTTGGCGGGAGCGGATGAATTCATGGGTCCATCGTTGCATAGCTTTGCTATGCGAGACCAATCCTCAAAACCCGAACTCCAACATGCGGATTGCGCGGTGCGCTGTGTCATGCTTGCCGCCGCGGCCTGGCACAATCGGTGAAGTGATCGCCCCGGCCCCTCCTTCGCGCCATCGGGGTGGAGCGCTGCAACCGAGCGAGTTGGCGCAAGCCTCCGTGATGGCCGCGCTGTGCGCGGTGACCGCGATCATCTCCGTCGTCGTACCGTTTGCTGCGGGCCTGGCGCTGCTGGGCACCGTGCCCATGGGGCTGCTGGCGTACCGCTACCGGATGCGCGTGCTGGTCGCGGCCGTGGTTGCCGCCGGGATGATCGCCTTTCTGATCGCCGGGCTGGGTGGCCTCCTGGCGGTGGTCAACAGCGCCTATATCGGCGGCCTGACGGGCATCATCAAGCGCAAGCGCCGGGGCATGCCTACGGTGATCGTGTCGGCGCTGATCGCGGGGGTCGCCTTTGGCGCGGCCAACGTGGGGGCGCTGGCCGTGATGTTCCGGCTGCGGCACCTGATGTTCGCGGCGATGACGGCGAACATGGAAGGGTTGGCGAGCTTCCTGAGCCGGGTGCACCTGCAGGGGCTCGCCGCCTGGTTGAAGCGGTATTTCGAGTTGGGCCTGCACTACTGGCCTTGGGTGCTGGGGATCTACTGCGTCGGCATGGTTCTGGTCGTCTCGCTGATCGGCTGGTGGGCGTTGTCGCGCGTACTGGAGCGGATGCGCGGCATTCCCGACGTCCACAAGCTGGATGCGCCGGCCGCCGACGGCGATCCAGGGGTCACGGTCGGGCCGGTTCCGGTGCGCCTGGACAAGGTGCGTTTCCGGTACCCGGGCGCCAGCCGGGACGCGCTGCGCGAGGTCAGCCTGGATCTGCACGTCGGCGAACACCTCGCGATCACCGGCGCCAACGGCTCCGGCAAGACCACGCTGATGCTGATCCTGGCCGGCCGGGAGCCGACGTCGGGCACCGTCGACCGTCCCGGCGCGGTGGGCCTGGGCAAGCTGGGCGGCACGGCGGTGGTGCTGCAGCACCCCGAAAGCCAGGTGCTGGGCACCCGCGTCGCCGACGACGTGGTGTGGGGGCTCCCGCCGGGCACCGACGTGGACGTCGACCGCCTGCTCAGCGAGGTCGGCCTCGAGGATCTCGGGGAACGTGACACCGGAAGCCTGTCCGGCGGCGAACTGCAACGACTGGCCCTGGCCGCCGCCTTGG
Source organism: Mycobacterium sp. NGS68 (assembly GCF_059812195.1). Lineage (NCBI taxonomy): Bacteria > Bacillati > Actinomycetota > Actinomycetes > Mycobacteriales > Mycobacteriaceae > Mycobacterium > Mycobacterium sp. NGS68. The sequence goes on from NZ_JCALCE010000008.1 coordinate 42,590, forward strand.
CCCGCGAGCCGGCGATGCTGATCGCCGACGAGGTCACCAGCATGGTCGACCAGCAGGGCCGCGACGCGCTGCTGAACGTGCTGTCGGGCTTGACCAAACGCCACCGGACCGCGCTGGTCCACATCACGCATTTCAACAACGAGGCCGCGTCCGCGGACCGCACCATCAATCTCAGCGAGTCGCCGGACAACATGGGCATGACCCCCGAGGCCTCGCACGCGCCGATGGCACCCGTCGCCGCGGAGCACGACGGGAAGACTCCGGTGCTCGAACTCATCGGCGTCGGCCACGAATACGGCAGCGGCACACCGTGGGCCAAGACCGCGTTGCGCGACGTGAGCTTCGTGGTGGAGCAGGGCGACGGCGTGCTGATCCACGGCGGCAACGGGTCGGGCAAATCGACGCTGGCCTGGATCATGGCGGGGCTGACGATTCCCACCAGCGGCGCCTGCCTGGTCGACGGCCGGCCCACCCACGAGCAGGTCGGCACCGTCGCGCTGTCGTTCCAGGCGGCCCGCCTGCAATTGATGCGCAGCCGCGTCGATCTGGAAGTGGCTTCGGCAGCGGGCTTTTCACACCGCGAAGAAGACCGGGTGATCGCCGCGCTGCGCGTCGTCGGGCTGGACCCGACGCTGGCCAAGCGCCGCATCGACCAGCTCAGCGGCGGCCAGATGCGGCGCGTGGTGCTGGCCGGGCTGTTGGCGCGTTCACCGCGGGCCTTGATCCTGGACGAGCCCCTGGCCGGGTTGGACGCGGGCACTCAGCGTGGCCTGCTGCGACTGCTGGAGGATCTGCGCCGGGAACGGGCTCTGACGGTGGTCGTCATCTCCAACGACGCCACCGGGCTCGAGGACCTGTGTCCGCGAGTCCTGCACCTCAACGAGGGTGCGCTGGAATCGGTGCCGACCGCGGCGGGGGGGATGTCGTGACAGCGGTCTCGTCGTCGGACACCGAACACGCCGCCCCCAAGCGCCCACGTCCGGTGGTGCTGCTGGTCCCGGTGCCTGGCCGCTCGACCATCCACGACCTGTGGGCCGGCACCAAACTGCTGGTGGTATTCGGTGTTTCGCTGCTGCTGACCTTCTATCCGGGTTGGGTGACGATCGGGTTCGTGGCGGTCTTGGTCGCGGCGGCGATGCGAATCGCACGCATCCCGCGGGGTGCGCTGCCGACGATTCCGCGCTGGCTCTGGATCGCACTGGCCTTCGGGTTTGTCACCGCGGCGCTGGCCGGCGGTAAACCATTCGTGACGTTGGCCGGCACCCAGCTCGGGCTCGGCGGAGCGTTGAACTTCCTGCGTTTCACCACGCTGTCGATCGTCCTGCTGGCCCTGGGCGGGCTGGTGTCCTGGACCACCAACGTCGCCGAAATCGGCCCCGCCGTCGCGACTTTGGGCCGTCCGCTCCGACTGCTGCGGATCCCGGTCGACGAGTGGGCGGTGGCTTTGGCGTTGGCGCTGCGGGCCTTCCCGATGCTGATCGACGAATTCCAGGTGCTTTATGCGGCTCGCCGGCTGCGACCCAAGCGGATACCGCGCAGCCGCAAGGCCCGGCGCCGGCGGCACGCGCTGGAGCTGATCGACCTGCTCACCGCCGCGATCACCGTGACCCTGCGACGAGCGGACGAAATGGGCGATGCGATCACCGCCCGCGGCGGGACGGGGCAGCTGAGCGCCAACCCGGCGCACGCGAAACTGGCCGACTTTGTGACGCTGGCGGTCGTCGGCACCGCGAGCGCCGGTGTGGTGACGCTCGAGACGATGCTGCATCTCGCGCGCTAGGACTGTGCTGTCTGGGGCGGCACGCCGAGCTGGGGCGGCACGCCGAGCTGGGGCGGCACGCCGTTGATTCTGCGTTGGCTGTGGTCGTTACTCGTACATTTGCGTGGTGGACGCAGTGTCAATGCTGCAAGGCGTGGGCGTTGGGCGCCGGGCCGTTGATTCTGCGTTGGCTGTGGTCGTTACTCGTACATTTGCGTGGTGGACGCAGTGTCAATGCTGCAATGCTGCAATGCTGCAACGCTGCAACGCTGCAACGCTGCAACGCTGCAACGCCGCAACGCCGCAACGCTGCAACGCCGCAACGCCGCAACTCGGCGAGCCGCGCTACAACCACCGCGGGTCGCGTGCCGGCGACGCCGATTCCTGTTGGGGCCGCATCCGGTCGATGAGGTTCGACAGGACGACGGTGCTTTCGCTGCGCTCGATATCCGCGCTCGACCGGATGCGCTCCAGGGCCGCCTCCAAGTGCTGCATGTCGCGCGCGAGGACGTGCAGGACCGCGTCGGAAGCACCGGTAACCGTCGCCGCGCTGACCACCTCGGGGATGTCGACCCACGCCGCCCGCAGCACCTCGGGCGAGATTCTGCCGGAGCAGAAGACTTCCACGTACGCCTCGGTGTTCCAGCCCAGCGCGTTGCGGTCGATGACCGTGGTGAAGCCCTTGATCACCCCGGTCGCGAGCATCCGGTCGACGCGTCGCTTCACCGCGGGCGCGGACAGGTTCACCGTCAGGCCGATGTCGGCGAAGGTGGCCCGAGCGTTCTCGGCCAACTCGGTGAGGATGCGCTCGTCGGTTTCATCCAGGCGTTCCATCGGCCCTCCAGCCCTCGTATGCAACAAATCACCGTATTCAGAGAAATAGCACAACATATCTGATGTAAACACGCAACGCCCAGCGTTTGATTGTGTAGCAGACCCAAAATATCGTTGATTTCATGACTGACTCCTACCTCGGCGCGCATGCGCCCCCGGGTCTGCGGCGACCCCGCGCGACGCGCACCCGTCACTACGTGATGACGCCGCCGACCTTCTTCGCCGTCGAATACGCGATCAATCCCTGGATGGACACCGGCACGCCCGTCGACGTCGACCTCGCGACGCGGCAGTGGGAAACCTTGCGCCAGACCTACCTGCGGCTGGGTCACACCGTGGAGACCGTCCAGCCCGTGCCCGGGCTGCCCGACATGGTCTATGCGGCCAACGGGGGGTTCATTGCCAACACCACCGCGATCGTTGCCCGTTTCCGCTTCGCCGAACGCGCCGGTGAGTCCAAGGCGTACTCCAAGTGGATGTCGTCGGTCGGGTTGCGTCCGATCTCGACGCGCCACGTCAACGAGGGTCAGGGCGACCTGCTGCTGGTCGGCGAAATGGTGTTGGCCGGCTACGGTTTCCGCACCGACCGGCGCGCGCACACCGAGATCGCCGCGGCGCTGCGGATGCCGGTCGTTTCGCTCGAGCTGGTGGATCCGCGCTTCTACCACCTCGACACCGCGCTGGCCGTGCTCGACGATCAGACAGTCGCCTACTACCCGCCGGCCTTCAGCGAGCTCGCGCAGACACAGCTGAACGCGCTGTTTCCGGACGCCATCGTGGTCGGCAGCGCCGACGCCTACGCGCTGGGGCTCAACGTCGTCTCCGACGGCCTACGCGTTGTACTTCCTGCAGCCGCAACGGGTTTCGCAGCGCAACTGCGCGAAGCCGGATTCGAGCCCGTCGGCGTCGATCTGTCCGAACTGCTCAAGGGCGGCGGTTCCGTCAAGTGCTGCACGCTGGAGGTGCACCGATGACGATTCTGGACTCCATAGCCACCGGCGAGAGCGCAACCGCGATCGAACTGGTCGAAAGCTACGCGGCGCACAACTATTCGCCGCTTCCCGTCGTTGCGGCGAGCGCCGAGGGCGCCTGGATCACCGACGTCGACGGCAAGCGCTACCTGGACTGCCTGGCCGCCTATTCCGCGGTCAACTTCGGCCACTGCAATTCCGAGATCCTCGCGACCGCCCATGCTCAGCTGGACGCTGTAACGCTGGTGAGCCGCGCGTTCCATTCCGACCGCCTGGGGCCGTTCTGCGCCGCGCTCGCCGAGCTGTGCGGCAAAGACATGGTGCTGCCGATGAACTCGGGCGCCGAGGCCGTCGAGAGCGGCATCAAAGTCGCCCGCAAGTGGGGCGCCGACGTCAAGAAAGTCCCCGACGGCCTGGCTAACATCGTCGTGGCCGACAACAACTTTCATGGCCGCACGATCAGCATCGTCAGCTTCTCGTCCGACGCGACGGCGCGTGCCGGATTCGGGCCGTTCACACCCGGATTCCGGTCGGTGCCGTTCGGCGACACGGAAGCGATGGTCCGCGCGGTCGACGAGAACACCGTCGCGGTGCTGCTCGAGCCGATCCAGGGCGAGGCGGGCATCGTCGTCCCGCCCGACGACTACCTGCCCACGGTCCGCGCGCTGTGCAGCGAGCGCAACGTGCTGATGATCGCCGACGAGATCCAGTCCGGCCTGGCCCGCACCGGCCGCACCTTCGCCTGCGACCACTGGGGCGTGGTGCCCGACGTGTATCTGCTCGGCAAGGCGCTGGGCGGCGGCGTGGTTCCGCTGTCGGCCGTCGTCGCCGACAAAGACATCCTCGGCGTGCTGCACCCCGGTGAGCACGGGTCGACATTCGGCGGCAACCCGCTGTCCGCGGCGATCGGCACCACCGTGGTGTCGATGCTGGCGCGCGGCGAATACCAGCTGCGCGCGGCCGAACTCGGCGCGCATCTGCATAACCGGCTGCGGCGACTGCTCGGCCACGGTGTGCTTCAGGTGCGGGGGGTGGGGCTGTGGGCCGGCGTCGACATCGACCCCGCGCTGGGCACCGGCAAGCAACTGAGCCTGCGACTGGCCGAACGAGGGGTGCTGGTCAAGGACACACACGGATCAACGCTGCGGTTCGCGCCGCCGCTGGTCATCACCGCACGGGAAATCGACTGGGCGGTTTCCCACTTCGCCACCGCGTTGGAGGAGGCAGCATAATCAGCTGATCCACCAACGCGGGAGGTGCAATGACGGCTCCGTCGGTCAGCCTGAGACAACAGATGCTGAGGCGACGGCCGGTCAGCGGCGCACCCGTTGCCCACGGGGCGGCCGACCACCTCAAGCGCAGCATCGGCACGTTCCAGCTGACCATGTTCGGGGTCGGCTCGACGATCGGCACCGGCATCTTCTTCGTGCTGTCGCAGGCCGTGCCGCAGGCCGGTCCCGGCGTCGTCGTCTCGTTCCTGATCGCCGGCATCGCGGCCGGTCTCGCGGCCATCTGCTACGCCGAGTTGGCCTCTGCCGTACCGCTTTCGGGATCCTCGTACTCATACGCCTATACCACCCTCGGTGAGGCCGTCGCGATGGTGGTCGCCGCCTGCGTGTTACTGGAATACGGGGTGGCCACCGCGGCGGTCTCGGTGGGCTGGAGTGGTTACGTCAACAAGCTGCTGGACAACCTGATCGGGTTCAAAGTGCCGCACGCGCTGTCGGCGGCGCCGTGGGATGACCAGCCGGGCTATGTGAACCTGCCGGCGGTCTTCTTGATCTGGATGTGCGCGTTGCTGCTGATCCGCGGCGCCAGCGAGTCCGCGAAGGTCAACGCGATCATGGTGCTGATCAAGCTCTGCGTGCTGGGCATGTTCGTGATCGTCGCGTTCACCGCCTACGACGCCGCCCAGCTCAAGGACTTCGCGCCATTCGGTGTCGCCGGCATCGGTTCGGCGGCCGGCACGATTTTCTTCTCCTACATCGGCCTGGACGCGGTGTCCACCGCCGGCGACGAGGTGAAGGAGCCGCAGAAGACCATGCCGCGTGCGCTGATCGCGGCGCTGGTGATCGTCACGAGCGTCTACATGCTCGTCGCGCTCTCCGCGCTGGGCACGCAGCCGTGGCAAAAGTTCGCCGGACAGGAAGAAGCCGGGCTCGCGACGATCCTCGACAACGTCACGCGCGGCCACTGGGCCAGCACCATTCTGGCCGCCGGCGCGGTGATCTCGATCTTCTCGGTCACGCTGGTCACCCAGTACGGCATGACCCGCATCCTGTTCGCGATGGGCCGCGACGGGCTGCTGCCGCCGCGGTTCGCGACCGTGAATACCCGCACGATGACGCCCGTGAACAACACGGTGATCGTCGCGACGGCCGCGTCGATCCTGGCCGCCGTGGTGCCGCTGGAGAAGCTGGCGGACATGGTCTCGATCGGCACGCTGACCGCGTTCATCGTGGTCTCCACGGGGGTGATCGTCCTGCGGGTGCGCCAGCCCGACCTGCCGCGCGGGTTCAAGGTGCCCGGCTATCCCGTCACGCCCGCGCTGTCGGTGTTGGCGTGCGGCTATATCCTGGCCAGCTTGCATTGGTACACCTGGCTCGCGTTCAGTGGATGGGTGTCGTTGGCGTTGACCTACTACCTGCTGCGGGGTCGCCATCGCAGTGCCCTGAACGATCCGACGGGCGAGTCGCCGTGACCGTCGTCGTCGGCTACTTGTCCGGCAAGGTCGGGCTGTCGGGGCTCTACCTCGCGGTACGGGCGGCGCGGACGCTGGGTACGTCGCTGACCGTGGCGACGATAGTTCCCAAGCCGTGGCTGACGCCCTCGCTGGCCCGCGTCGACGCGGAATTCGAGCTCTGGGCGGACCAGTTGGCCGCCGACTCTGCCAGGGAGGCGCAGCGTTACCTGCGCAAGGTTGCCGACGGGATCGACGTCACCTATTTCCATCGGGCGCACCGGTCGGTGTCGGCCGGGCTGATCGAGGTCGTAGAGGAGGCTGCAGGCGAGGTGCTCGTGCTGGGGTCGCTGCCCAGCGCGCGGCGCGGACAGGTGGTCGTCGGCTCTACCGCGGACTGGCTGTTGCACTCGTCGCCGGTGCCGGTGGCGATCAGCCCGCGCGGATACCGTGCTCACACTGGGAAATTGACGCGGCTCACGTGCGCCTACTCCGCGACACCGGAGTCGGTGGAGGTGGTACGGCGGTGTGTCGAGACCGCCACGCGGTTCGGCATCCCGCTGCGGGTGATCACGTTCGCGGTGCGCGGCAAGACGATGTATCCGCCCGAAGTCGGCCTGCACGCCGAGGATTCGGTGCTGGCTGCATGGGCCCTGCAGGCGCGAGAAGTCCTGGAAACCCTGAAGGCTGATCAGGTCATCGATAACGATGTTGCGCTACAGGTGGTTACCGGGCGGACGTGGGCGCACGCGCTGGCCGCGGCGGACTGGGAGGACGGCGAGATTCTGGCGCTGGGCACCTCGCCGCGCGGCGACATCGCCAGGGTGTTTCTGGGATCCCGCAGCGCCAAGATCATCCGCCACAGCCCGGTGCCGGTGCTGGTGCTGCCGGGCTGACTATTGGCGCGCGGCTGCGTTCGCGGCCGCCTGGGCCTGCCGCAGCAGAGCCGCGACATCGCCTCTGCCCAGGAAGATTTCGTCGAAGTAGGGCTGCAGCGCCTCGTTGCCGGCGCCGAAGCCGGCGCCGCCGGGGGCGGGAATGCGCGGGCCGTCGAGCACCGCGAAGAACGGTGTGACGTCGACGCCCCGGGCCTTCCAGTAGTCGAAATACACCGGTTGGGCGGAGAGCACCGCGGGGATGGCCGCACCGGAGCGTCCCAGATACTCGTTGCCGACGCGGCTGCCCATCCACGCCAGCACCTGGCGCACGGCATCAGGATGCTTGGTCGCCGAATTGCCCGCCGCGGCAATCCCGTTGGTGACGCTGACGCGGCCTTTGGGGCCGGCGGGCAGCATCGCCACACCCCAGCGGAAGCGGGCGTCGCGGGCGACCGGCGCCAGGCTGTAGGTGCCGGACTGGAAGAGCGCCATCCGGCCGGCCAGGAACTGGTTGCGGGAGAAGTCGCCGTTGCCGTTGGTGTCCGACGCCGGAGGAGCGACGTGGTCGTCGTTGATCAGACCCACCAGATAGCGGAAGGCCTGCGCCGACGCGGGGTTGTCGAACGCGAATTGGTCACCGCGCTGGAAGACGCCGCCGGCCGACCCGATGTAGTTGAGGTAGATCGCCTGCGGGTCGTTGCCCGCGTTGTAGCCCCACTGGCGGACCCGCCCGGAGTCGAAACCCTTTGTGCCCGCGGCGTGCCCGTCGGCGTCGACGGTGAGGCGGGCCAGCAGGGGACGCAGTGTGTCGTCGCCGCCGGGACCCCACCGCAGCGCGTTGAGCGCGGTCGGGTCGACACCGGCCGCGGCGAGCAGGTCGGCGTTGTAGAACAGCGCGATGCCGGCGTCGGTCAATTGCGGCACGCCCCAGAGGGCGCCGCCGCGGGTGAACTGGTCCACTACCGCGGGCTCCCAGTCGGTGGCGGGGTCGATCTTCATCAGCCGGCCGCTGTCGGCGTAGGCGGCGAAATACGCGCTCGACAGCCAGAAGATGTCGTCGGCGCTGCCGCCGGCCACGTCGGTGCGCAGCGTGTTGAAGTACGTCGCGTAGGAGACCAGGTCGATCTTCACGTCGATGCCGGGGTGCGTGCGGGAGAACGCGTCGAACGATTCCCGGTATGCCGCGGCGATCTGGTCGGACCACAGCCGCACCCGCACGACGATCCGTCCGCCGTCGGGCTCACCGGAGTACCCCAGCAGCACCGCCGTCGTCGCCAACAGCAACGCGGCCAACACGAGCGCGGCGACGCTCAGCGTCGAAAAGCGGGGGCGGTTCACTTGATCCCCGAGACCACGATCGATGAGACGATATGGCGTTGGGAGGCAACGAAAAGCGCGATCAGCGGAACCATCGCGACGGTGGTGGCCGCCATCACCAGCGTCCACTGGGCGTTGTAGCGGGACTGCAGTTCGGCGGTGGCCACAGTCAGCACCCGCCACTTGTGTCCGCTGGTGATCACCAACGGCCACATGAAGTTGTTCCACTGCGAGACCACGGTGATCAGCGTCAAGGCGGCCAGGACGGGGCGGCTGGACGGGATCACCACGTGCACGATCACGTCGAGGGTGTTGGCGCCGTCGAGGCGCGCGGCGTTGATCAGGTCGTCGGGGATCATCCGAAAGTGCTCGCGCAGCAGGAAGATCGCGTACGGCGAGCCGAACATGAACGGCAGCACCAGGGCCCAGAACGTGTTCCGCAGGCCGAGCTGGGCCATCATCAGATACAGCGGCACCACGGTGACCGTCGCCGGGACCATCAGGGTCGCGATGTACACCCAGAACAGCACGTCGCGGCCGGCGAACCGCAGCCGGGCGAACGCGTAGGCGGCCAGCACCGAAAAGGTCAGCTGCCCCAGCAGAATCACCGCGGTCATCAGCGCGGTCACCACCGCTGCGCGGCCGAACCCGGCGCTGCCGAGGTGTGCGTAGTTGGCCAGCGTGGGTGGGCGCGGCACCTGCAGCGGCGATCCCGTCGCGAACTGATGCGCGGACGTGAACGACGTCAGCAGCCCAAGCAGGAAGGGGGCCAACGTGATCACCGCGCCGACGGCCAGGCCGGCGTAGAGCAGGACCGTGGTGGCGCTACGTGAGGTCATAGCTGATCCGGCGCCGGAAGTAGAACTGCTGGACGACGGTGACGCCGACCAGGATGACGAACAGAACCACCGCCATGACCGCCGCCCGCCCGATCGCCGCGGCGCCGAAGGCCTCGGCGTAGATGCGGTGGGCGACCAGGTCGGTGCGGCCCGCCGGCCCACCGTCGGTCAGCGCGTATACGGTGTCGAAAACCTGTGCGGTGCTGACGATTCCGGTGAGCACCACGAAGAACGTGGTCGGCCGCAGCATCGGCAACGTGATGCGCCAGAACCGCTGCCAGGCGTTGGCGCCGTCGGTGCGGGCCGCGTTGTGCACGTCCTCGGGAATTGCCAGCAGTCCCGCGAGGAAGGACAGCGACACGTAGCCGACGTTGGTCCACACCACGACCGCGGACACGACGGGCAGCGCGAGGCTGGGATCGGACAGCCACTCGATGCGGTGTCCGAGCACCGTGCTGACGGCCCCGTCGGTGGGCGCCAGGATCCAGCGCCACAACACCGCGATCGCCAGCGGCGCGCAGATCCACGGCAGCACGTAAAGCGTGCGGAACGCGCCGGTGCCGGGCAGCTGACGGGCCAGCATGGAGGCGGCCAGCAGCCCCAGCACCGTCTGCGCCGGGACCACGATCAGCACGAAGGCGGCGGTGACCACCAGCGAGTTGCCGAAGTCGGAGTCGGTCAGCACCGAGCGCCAATTGGCCAGGCCGACATAGTGCAGCGGACCCAGCAGGTCCCAGCGGTAGAGGCTGAGCCACAGCACCACCAGGATCGGCAGCAGCAGAAAAGCGACCACACCGAACAGGCTGGGAGCGAGCAGGGCGTACGCCAGCATGGTGGATCGGCGTGGCGCGTCGCGCATGGGTGTATTAAAGCCTCTCGATACGGTGGTGTGGTGACACCGGACCGGGGGATCGATGCCGACTTCTTGGCATTGCCACGCCAACAGCTCGCCGACGCCGCGCTGTCGGCGGCCAGGGCGGCCGGGGCCAGCCATGCCGACCTGCGAATTCAGCGCATCAGCACCGAGATCATCCAGCTGCGCGACGGCGAACTGGAAACCTCGGTCATCAGCCGCGAACTCGGCCTGGCGGTCCGGGTGATCGTCAACGGCACCTGGGGCTTCGCGTCGCATGCTGAGTTGGCGCCGTCGGTCGCGGCCGCCACCGCACGCCGGGCCGTGCACGTGGCCACCACGTTGGCGCCGTTGAACGCCGAACGGGTCGAGCTGGCACCCGAGCCGGTGTACCGCGACGCCTGCTGGGTTTCGAGTTACCGGATCGACCCGTTCAGCGTTCCGGCGGCCGAGAAGATCGCCGTGCTCGAGGACTATTCGGGGCGGCTGCTCAGCGCCGACGGCGTCAACCACGTGTCGGCCGGATTGACCGCCGTCAAGGAGCAGACGTTCTACGCGGACACGTTCGGGTCGTCGATCACCCAGCAGCGGGTGCGGCTGCAGCCGACGCTGGAGGCAGTGGCCGTCGACGCCGCCGCGGGCAGCTTCGACTCGATGCGCACGCTGGCACCGCCCACCGCCCGCGGCTGGGAGGTGGTCGCCGGCGACGAAATCTGGAACTGGAGCGACGAGCTCGCGGAGCTGCCGACGTTGCTGGCCGCGAAGATCAAGTCGCCCAGCGTGGAACCCGGGTCCAAGGACCTGGTGATCGACCCCACCAATCTGTGGCTGACGATTCACGAATCCATCGGCCATGCAACCGAATACGACCGTGCCATCGGCTACGAGGCGGCCTACGCGGGCACGTCGTTCGCCACCCCCGACAAGCTCGGCGTCATGCGCTACGGCTCGCCGGTGATGAACGTGACCGCCGACCGCACCGTCCAATTCGGCTTGGCCAGTGTCGGATACGACGACGAAGGCGTGGCCGCCCAGAGCTGGGATCTGGTGCGGGACGGGGTGTTCGTCGGCTATCAGCTGGACCGGGTGTTCGCGCCGCGCCTCGGGCACTCCCGCTCCAACGGCTGCTCGTATGCCGACTCGCCGCATCACGTGCCGATCCAGCGGATGGCCAACGTGTCGCTGCAGCCGGGAGCCGACGATCTGAGCACCGACGACCTGATCGCGCGGGTCGCCGACGGCATCTACATCGTCGGCGACAAGTCCTGGTCGATAGACATGCAGCGCTACAACTTTCAATTCACCGGCCAGCGGTTCTTCCGCATCCGCGACGGCCGCCTGGACGGGCAGCTGCGTGACGTCGCCTACCAGGCCACCACCACCGACTTCTGGAATGCGATGGAAGCCGTCGGCGGCCCGTCGACCTGGCGGCTCGGTGGCGCGCTGAACTGTGGCAAGGCCCAGCCCGGCCAGGTCGCCTCCGTCAGCCACGGCTGTCCGTCGGCGCTGTTCCGGGGCATCAGCGTCCTCAACACCCGCGTCGAGGGCGGCCGATGATCACCCCGCAGCACGTCGTCAATATCGTTCTGCAAGAAGCGGCGAAGGCCGGTCGCGCCGACGAGACCATGGTGTTGGTCACCGACCGCACCGAGGCGACGCTGCGGTGGGCGGGCAATTCGATGACCACCAACGGGGTTTCGGTCAGCCGTAGTCTGGCCGTGATTTCGATCGTGCGCCGAGGCGAGAGCGCCTACATCGGCACGGTGGTGTCCGCCGAGGTGGATCCGACGGTGATACGCGGGATGGTGTTGGCGTCGCAGGCGGCGGCCGTCTCCGCGCCGGAAGCCGGTGATGCCGCGCCGCTGCTGGCCGATACGGGGGTGCCGGCCGACTGGGACGCGCCGGTGCCGGGCACCGGCGCCGAGGTGTTCGCCGACGTCGCGCGTTCGTTGAGCCGCGGGTTCCGCGGCGCCGATTTGCTGTACGGCTTTGCCCACCACAGCGTTTCGACGACGTTCCTGGCGTCGTCGACGGGGCTGCGGCGGCGCTACACGCAGCCCGCCGGCGGGGTGGAGATCAACGCCAAACGCGGCGAGGCCAGCGCGTGGGCGGGCGTCGGAACGCCCGATTTCGTCGACGTGCCAACCGATCTGATGCTCGACGACCTGTCGCTGCGCCTGGGGTGGGCGGAGCGCACCGTCGAGTTGCCCGCGGGTCGCTACGAGACGATCATGCCGCCGTCGGCGGTGGCCGACATGATGATCTACCTGGCGTGGGCGATGTCCGGCCGGGCCGCCCAGGAGGGCCGGACCGCGTTCGCGGCGCCCGGCGGCGGCACGCTGGTGGGGGAGCGGCTCACCGACCTGCCGCTGACGCTGTTCTCCGACCCCATGGCGCCGGGCCTGCTCTGCACGCCGTTCGTGGCGGTCAGCAATTCCTCGGAGACGGTGTCGGTCTTCGACAACGGCATGGAGATCAACCAGGTGGACTGGATCCGCAACGGCGTGATCAACGCGCTGGCCTACCCGCGGGCCACCGCCGCCAAGTACGACGAGAAGGTGGCGGTGGCCGCCGACAACATGGTGATGACCGGCGGGTCGGCCGAACTCGCCGACATGATCGCCGGCACCGAGCGTGGCCTGCTGCTGAGCACCCTGTGGTACATCCGCGAGGTCGACCCCACCACGCTGTTGTTGACGGGGCTGACGCGCGACGGCGTGTACCTCATCGAAGACGGCGAGGTGACCGCGGCGGTGAACAACTTCCGGTTCAACGAGAGCCCGCTGGACCTGTTGCGGCGGGCCACCGAGGCCGGCGTCAGCGAGAAGACGCTGCCCCGCGAGTGGGGAGACTGGGTGACGCGCGCGGCGATGCCGTCGCTGCGGATACCGGACTTCCACATGTCGTCGGTGAGCCAGGCGCACTAGCTTTCCGGCGTCCCCGCGTCGAGTGTGTGGCCTAGGTACGGAGACCGCCTCCGCATTTCGTCCATAACCCCCACACTCGGCGAACCTGTCGATTGCCCGGGCACCGGGCCCGCTCTACCGTTGGACGGATGGCGGCTCCGGTGTCGGTCCGAGAAGATCAGCTCACGCGGCTGGTGGCCTTGTCTCCTGCGTCACCCGACGACCGTCGGATGGTCGCGCTGGTCCGGCGGGTGTGCGCGCAGGCGGTGTCCCTGCCGCCGCTGCCCGCCGAGGTCGCCGTGGACGGGCCGCAGTCCGAGGCGGAGGCCGTCGTCGCCGAGTTCGCCGAGCAGTTCGCCGTCGACGTCACGATGATCACCGGCGAACAGCGGTCCCGGCTGTGGAAGCACGTGGGGAACGGCACCTTTGGTGTCGTCGTCGCGATGTACATCGCCGACTTCGTGCCGCGGGTGCGCGCGGGGTTGGAGGCGCTGGGCGTCGGCGCGGAGTACCTCGGCTGGGTTCGGGAGCCGGTGGTGTGGGATCACGACACCGATGCGTCCGATGCCGTGTTCAACGGCCTCATGCCGGCGATCGCACGGATGCGGGCCCTGGACCCGGTCACGTCGGAGCTGGTGCGGCTGCGTGGCGCCGCGCAACACAACTGCCGGTTGTGCAAGTCGCTGCGCGAGAGCACCGCACTCGACGCGGGCGGTTCGGAGACCTTGTACGACGAAATCGAGCGTTTCGAGAAATCCGAGGTTCTCGACGAACGCGTAAAACAAGCGCTCCGGTATACGGATGCGTTAATTTGGTCACCGGCGCACCTCGTCGCCGATGATGCCGCCGAGGTGCGTTTCGGGTTTTCCGAGGCGTTTTCCGACGTAGAGGCCGTCGAGCTCACCTTCGACATCATGCGGAATGCCAGCAACAAGATCGCCGTGTCGCTGGGTGGCGACGCGGCTCGGGTGGAGTCTGGGACGGAGCGGTATCTGGTCGATGTCGATGGTCAGACGGTTTTTAGCTGACGTCGCCCTCGTCGCGGCGGTGGCATGCCTGGTGACCGGCTGCTTCGGGTCCGGCGGCAGATCGGCGCGACCGACAGTCACGCCGCACGTCACGTCACCGGGACTGCCGCCGATCTATCCGGGGACGACGGTGTCGATTCCGCCGTCGACGTCGACGTCGGTGGCGCCGCCGCCAGCTAAGCCAACACCGACGGCACGCACCTTTCCCGGCGACGGCACCTTCAAGGTCGGGGTCGACATTCCGCCCGGCACGTATCGGTCGCAAGGCGGTCCGCACTGCTACTGGGAGCGGTTGCGGGGCTTTTCCGGGAGCATTGCCGACACCATTGCCAACGGCGCCGGCGACTGGCCCCAGGTGGTGCAGATCGCGCCGTCGGACGTCGCGTTCAAGACCCAGCAGTGCCCGGTGTGGACGTCGGACTCCGGGGCTTCCACGACGACGGCGTCGACCTCCAAGACGCCGGTCGTACTGCCGCCCGACGCCCAGGCGTGTCCCTCGACGTCCGGTCCTGCGGGCGGGCTGACGTCCTCGGCGGTCGGGTCGCCGAGCACGACCTGCCCGTTCGCCGAACAGGTACGGCTCGCGTACGCGGCCGGCGGCGAGCCCAGTTCGTCGCCGCGACATGTCGATGCCGCGAGTCCCGTCACCGGGCAGCACTACGAGATGACCTGTTTCGCCAGCGGATCGCTGGTGGTGTGCAAAGGCGGTACCGATGCGGTCGTGTACCTCTACTAGGACGCGTCGCTCGTGAGCAGTGCCGTCGCGCTAGTGTCTACGTCGTGCTTCGCCGGGGGCGGTAGCTCAGTTGGTTAGAGCCGCGGACTCATAATCCGTTGGTCGCGGGTTCGAGCCCCGCCCGCCCCACAACTTAAAACGCGCAGCTCAGAGGTAGTTTAGAGGATTGCTGACCGGTGATCCGATAACCCAAAAATGGCTCTACGAGCAGCACTTTGGCAGCAATTCGCTGCTACAAAGACTGACACAAAGCCGACTCTGCAAAGACCCATCAAAACGCCAGATTGAACCAGTGAGGCAACGAAGTTGCCGAACAAACCCACCCGCCCAAAGGTGACCCCGAAGCCTGAACGGACCACAAAACCAACTGAACCGGGCGGGAGCCCGCAGATGCTTCGTTTAGATCCCCTCGTGGCACAGCAACTCGACCGCGTTAGCGACTGGTGCGCGCTGGGTAGTCTCGCAAAAGCCGCGCCGCGAGCGGGGGTCTGCCGCGACGCTGCGTAAGAGAAAGCGATTGAAGGGGCGGGTTAACGATGATGGCGCGTGAACAACATGACGATGATTCAATCAGTGGGCTAACAAAGAGATTTTTTCAGCCATACGTACAAATTGGCTTAGCGTATATGTTGCCCTACGTGATCAGCTACGTGATAGTGGGTGCGCTCCTCGCATGGTATGTGGCCAAAGATTACCCACAGGTTTTACCAATCATGATTGCAATTCTCGTCATCATCTTGATAGCGGCAATTGCGCTAGCTTTTTACCTTTTATACAAGTTCCGTCGATTTCAGCATTGGCTCATAGCCCGGCGCGCAGATAAACAGAACACTGCTTACCTTCGCGGCGACGACAGACGCGGCGTTCACGGAAAATTCCGCCCGGAAGACTTGCACTAACACATTCTCAGCACCACGAGCGAGGGACACCGAAAGTGAAGCAAATGATCCTGGCAGCAACTATCGCTGCGGTTGGTGCACTGTGCGCACCGCTCCACGCAAGCGCAGACCCGAGTGAATCCGGCTCACAGGAGTACGGGTCAGTGAATGCATTCGCCGATGACCTCACCAACCACGGACATCCATGCAGCGTGACACCAAAGGGCAGCGGCGTTTACAGTACCGACAGCGGAACTTGTAGTATCGACGGCCAACTGATGGTTCTAAGTTTATATGCAAGCCAATCCCAGATAGATGCGTATTTTGCACAGATAGTTCCCGTCTTCGCGAACGTACACATGGAATACGGATGGCTTGCCGGGAAGAACTGGACGCTTAACTGCAACACCCGGTCGGCGTGCCAGAAAATCCAAGCGGGCTTGGGCGGGAATATCGTCGCATCCTGAAATAGACTGAAGATTTGCACTACGCCCTATGATTGTTCGATTCGGGAAGTATGACCCCGATGACCCGAATGTGCTCGCAGCGCTAGACCGTGTGCGCGCAGAGCTGGCCGCTCAGACCCGGTACCGCCTTGGCGGATAGCGTTTTAGGTCAAATCCCCAACCGTTTGGCGATCTCGGCTACCTGTGCGGCGCCGATCCTGCCGTGCGTGCCGTCGAGCTGGCGTCCAAGCTCTTCGCGAGCGGCCTGCACAGTTTCGTCGCGCACGTTTGGATACTCAGCGGCGATGCGGTCTATCGCGTCTCGGGTTTCTTTGTCCAAGGTGCTTGGGCAGACCGGCCCTGTTCGGCCGTGAAACATCGCCTCCCGTAGCCGGTCCTCAAATTCGGTTTCCGGGCGGTTCAAGATGAAGAATTCTCGGCTTGCGCTCATACCACCATTTTACCGGCTTGAGCTGCCAAAAGTCGTTTTTGAAACCGCCCTGACCTGCGTGAACGCTGCAATCGGCCACTGGTGGCCGGTTCTCTCACCTGCCCTAGGTTGCTGTACACCGGCCAGCGGCCAAGGTCTGCCAGCGTGGCGCTCAGCCCCGGCAACGGGCACCTGTGGCGGTTGGCGGTAACTGCCTGGACCCGAGCACCGCTGAACGCGCCGTACCGATTGAACAAATTCACGCCGCCTGAGGATTTCGCCCAACTAGGAGCCCTGCACGATGGAGCCAACATTGGTGGCGAGACCGTCAAAAAAGCTTTGGATCGCCGAACCGTCACAAGTTGTGTACTTCGCCGCGAAGGTTGGAATCCCGTCGCAATTGCTTGTACTCCATTGGCTGCTGAACTGCCTTATGGATGCAATGCCGCCGAGCGCGTTGCTCACGGGACTGCGCGGTGGCGCAGGCATGGTCTGTATCAAGGGCGCGACCTCAGATGCCAGATTCGCTTTCTGATGAACCGAAGCTATGCATGCTGCACTCGCTACTTCGCCGATGCCGCAGGGCTTTTGAGCATTCGCCGCCAAGATGTCCTGATAGATGTCTTGCAGAGACCTTGCTTGAGCAACCGGCGCAACTACGATGCTGAGCGGAATGATGCTGGCTTACGACTAACGTGCGAAACATACCTAGATCCCCCCGTTCGGACTGAACCCCAACCCCAACCCCACACTAACGCTTATCAGGTGACTCGACCGGCGACTTGGACAGGCGCGGATCAAACCTTGCCGATGATTGGTCGCACCCTTGGAGCCGTGCCCCGGTATGGTCCACCTTCGCTGTAGGGCAAACGTTGCACGTAGCCAGGTAAACCGCCGAATTCGCTTGGTTCCGCGTGTTCTTCGTCGTAAGCATCGCCAACGCCGGTAATAGTGTCGCCGAGGTAGCCGACACCTACACCGCCGTAACCGGTTTGATTACTCAATGCGTTACCGTCTGTTCCGTTGCCGTGGTTTGTGGATGTGTTGACTCAAGCGCTGCGCCAGCCTGTGCAAGCGCGATAACAGCTTGAGTGAGATTGGCAGCCCACCAGTTTGACGGGTTCATGGCGATCACATCGGAATCGTGGGCGGTTCGTAATCACCGGACGATTTGATCTGCACAACCGCCGCCGCTCCACGGTGCCTAGTTCCTACCCCAATGCAGCGCGACCAGAAACTTTCGAGAAGCGGATAGGCAGGATTTGCGCCGGGTATAGTTCTAAGCCCTTGATACGCCGTGTTGGTGTGTTGGCGCACGGAAACCGCGTTGTTGAGCGAGTTCGGCCCCTCGGTTGCTATCGTTGCCACGTAACCCGCTGGCAAGTACTGCGAGCGGATAATGAATGCCGGGCCATAGGAACCGTCGATCTTTAGCCCGTTCAACTGTGCAGGCGCGATTTTGCCGACAATCTCGTTAGGCGTGAAATACGCGGGGGCACCTTGGCTCGGGATAAAGTCGTGCC
Organism: Mycobacterium sp. NGS68; assembly: GCF_059812195.1. Lineage (NCBI taxonomy): Bacteria > Bacillati > Actinomycetota > Actinomycetes > Mycobacteriales > Mycobacteriaceae > Mycobacterium > Mycobacterium sp. NGS68. Next base: position 60,668 of record NZ_JCALCE010000008.1, read on the forward strand.
TTGCAATAATGCCGTTGTTGTTCTCTTCTCCCGCGCGGAAGCTTGAAACCTGCTCTGCCTCTTGTTCGTTCATGAAGCAAATCAACTGGCTATTTGCAGCCACTCCATAGCCATGCTCGGTAATCGTCTTGATTGAATCGTCCAAGTCGCCAGAGTCGATAATGTCCCCTTGACTGACTAGATAGTGAGAGTGGTTGGCAGGGAACGTCTTTCCGAGGTACGGGGGCGGAATCATCCCATCTGTGCCATTCCAAAGCCCGTAGCAAGTGTGATTGAATTCGTTGTAGTCGGGGTCAGGATCGAACAAACGATTCATGATGAGACCATTGGTCAATTTTGAATCAGCTGCGAGGGCATAATTGGTCACGGCTTTCACTTGCTCGGCAGTGGTGTCACGCAGAAACTTCCACGAGAATCGCCCCGCCTTGTCGAAGTCAAGCAACGTGTTGCCTAACAGGATCGCGTTGCCCGGCGTGCGAATCGAAACGGGGACACCGACTTCGGTTGCCTCTTCGAAAGAACTATCTTCAATAGCTTGCGGTACGGCATCGGCTGCATTGATTGTGTAGTGGCTCAGAAGCTGAGTAACCGACTCCCGCTCGGAATTCCATGCTTGGAGTACAGCTTGAACCTCTTTCCAAAGTTGGTTTACGTCAACGCCATCGGCAGTGACGTTCACCAAAACGTCAGATTCTAGGTTGATACCCGAAGTAGAGCCGAACGGCGTTCTTAGCCAGAGCGTTTCAAAATCCATCATTTTCGTATGAGTCCCATTCATTTGCGGTTGTTTGCAAACCGTCTATATCCTTGCGAATTGCCAAGGTAGGAGGGCAATTACGCAAGGTGACGGGGCTTGTCCGCTGAGCAGATACCGCGCGGGGTCACCTAAGGGTCTTATGAGGGCCTGGTTACCTCTGCCTATGACCTTCAGTGTCTCGCGGACGCGCTGGCCGGTCAAGCGACACGCCCCTATGCCGCGCGCGAATGTCTTTGTGGTGCAGTGCCGTTGCGCGTAGGCTTACCTGGTCGGCACGCGCTGCCGGAATTCAAGGGCGTATAGCCAGTCACTAATCCACTAAATGATTGTGGATTACTCTCAATGCGAAGGAAATTGGGCCATGTCTGTTGCAGCACCACAAACGATCGAACCACAAAAGTACCTCACGATGGATCAAGTACTTGAGGAGATTCACTCGCGCGGACTCACCAGTGTTGATGAGGAAACCGTGGAGTACCACCTTTACCGTACGCGCAAGATGCCAAAGCCCGCCAAATACGTTAAGCGTGAACGGTATTGGACGGCAGATCAAATCGATTCTTTCATCGCGGCTTTGTAAGGACGGACACTCGGCATGAGCTTTGAGCAGGATACGTATCATCGAATCAATCAGATGCGAGCCCAACTAGGTCAAACCGTCGTGATGCCAGACGATTTCCCGCCAATGGGCGAGCTTGACGCGAAACTCCACAATTTGAAGCGCAATCCGCTTGGCAAGGGCCTCGCCGGTGAGATGCTGCGCTGGCGTATGGGCTACTGGAAAGAGGTTGGATTACTCACTGACACTTCGGTTTTCCCGGATTACGACGACACCAGCATAGAGCACATACAGTGCATGTTTGCGGTCTGCTATGGCAATCCAGCCAGAATCCCGCTACGCAACCCAAACGACTGGAAACAGGTTGCGCAACGGGTTTTTGCGGACAATGAGACGGGTTGCGGGGTCCACGAAACGCCTGACTGCGATAGCGGCATTGGCAGTCAACTCTTCGCGTATGTACGCGGCGACTACATCTGTGTATTTAAATGCTGCCCAGCATGTTTGGCAGTCATCACTGATCCAAATCCCGATTCTGCGAACTTCGTTGGGCTGTTGCACGAAGATTCGGTACCGATAGACGTAGACCCGTGGGCTTGAATCATGTTGCCTTCAAACACGAAATACCGGCAAGACCTGTTCATTAAGCCTTGCCGGTATCTCAGTGTGGTCCGCGCCGATCCCGTTCCGCAACAGAAGAGAACATGACCGATGCCAACCATAGACTCCGGTAGCGTTGCGGCGCAATCGCTTAGCGCCGATGAGTTCGTGACGATGGCACTGGCGAATCTAGAACGCGGGTATGCGCCGCTTCCGATTGGGAAGCGCGACAAACGTGGACGTTTCAAGGCACCTTGGGTTAGCGGCTATCACGGCTATGAACGCAGGAGAGCAAGGCCAGACGAAATATCAGCCTGGCCCGCCCTGGTGGAGTCAATTATTCAGGACGGCACGCCAGGCGTTCTATCGCTGGGTTTGGTTCTACCGCCTGATGTCGTGGGTTTCGATGTTGACGCCTACGACGGCAAGCCTGGACACGAAACCCTAAAGACTTGGCGGCAACAGTGGGGCGAGCTACCAAAAACGCACATAGTCACGGCCCGCTTTGATGGCTCAGGAATCAGGCTGTACCGCAAGGCTGGCGATTGGGAAGCTCAAGAACAACCGAACAGTGGCGTTGACTTCATCGATTCAAACCACCGTTACGTAGCTGCTCCCCCTAGTTACCACCACACCGGGCACCGCTACCGACTGCGCTCCCCTCGCGGCGAAGCGACAAACTCCGGTGTACTTCCGTCATGTGACGTTTTACCGCGTTTGCCGAAGCCCTACCGCGATGGCCTAGCTCGTGCCACCAAGGCGGTTCGTGGTCCGTCTGTCGTGCTGGCCGATTTCATCGCAGCTCATACAACCGCCACTAGACCGCGCACCTTGCAGGGAGTCACCAGTCTTTACGCCAAGGTCTACGAAAACGCCGGCGAACCGCACAACGCTGCCAAGGCTGCCCTAGACATGGGGTTTTCAGATGCCGCCGTTGGTTACCTGAGGGCTGCCGACGTCTACGAAGCGATACGTACTGAATGGGCTAAAACGCGCCGATCCCTAAAGGAACTAGAAGAGCTTGCGGCCTGGACGGCAACGAAGGCAGCCAACCAAGACCGCGCAATCACGCTCGCGAAGGCCACCCGCGACTACGGCACCGATACCCGCAAGGAAAAACTCAATATGGATGACGAACGCGTTTTTGACGATGATGTGCGGCCAGCTAGGGCATTGAGCAGCATCAAACCGACTGCGGTTCGATGGCTCTGGTATGGCTGGCTGCCGCTGGGCAAAGTGTCGATCCTTGAAGGTGAATCAGATGTAGGGAAATCGACGCTAACGATCGCGATGGCCTCTATCGTCTCGCAGGGCAAACCCTGGCCCACAACGGTGCTCGCAGGCGGCAAGTGCGTTGAATCGATGTCTGACCCTTCAAACGTCCTACTGGTGGGGATAGAGGACGACGACAGCGATACCGTCGTGCCGCGTCTGATGGCCGCTGGCGCTGATCTAGACCGTGTTTTCAAGCTCGAACGTCAGACCGACCCAAACGGTGATCCTGTCCCGTTCACGATTCCGCGTGATGTTGACTGGCTGCGCCGTGCGATCCTCGATGCTAACGCCACACTCGTAGTCATTGACCCGATTTCGGCGTGTATGCCCGAAGGCACCAAACACGGCGTTGACTCCGAGATTCGCCGCGTCTTGATGCATGTCGTTGATTTAGCCGCTGAAACCCGTTGTGCCATCTTGCTTGTCCGTCACTTCAATAAGGCTCAGGGCATGAGCGCAAAGAACCGCGGCGGAGGTTCGGTAGCGTACGGTGCCTTGGTTCGTTCGGTGATCCAAGCTGGCCCGCTGACCAAAAAGACCGACTGCGGGGCAACGTATGCTCTGGCGCGAGCAATCGGCAATCTATCGAAATCACCTGAGTCCATTGGATATTCGCTGGAAAGCGCACCGGACGACGGAGAGGTTCCGATTGTCATATGGCGCGGCAATATTGATTTGACTGCGGACCAGCTTGTCGGTGCAGATAACGCGAAAGTTGGCGACAGCCGAAAGAATGCGCCGATGCGAAACGCGGCTAAACAAGCCATCCGAGAACTGTTGCGCCCTGGCCCGATGCAAGTAAAAACCCTAGTTGACAAGGTCAAGCTCAATACCGGATGCAGCGATGGCACGATTCAAAAGGCGGCAAAAGAGATTGGCGTGATCCGCGCGACCGCTTACGACGAGAAGGGTGAAATCGACTACTGGACTTGGGAGTTGACGCCTGAACAGAAGATGATTCAGGACTAGCCAGAAATCGCAACGAACAACAGGAAAGGCTCTCAAATGCATGATCTGGAAAAACGCTGTAGACCTGCGGTTATGCGCGCGACCAGCCTAGACGCACTCGGGCTGGCCCTCTCAAAACCTGTGTCATCTAGGGGTGTCTAGTGTCATGTGGCTCTGACCAGCCTAGACACTACTAGTTACTACTAGATAACCCTAGAACATACAGATTTTGGAGGACTACACGCGCGCGCGAAGAGAAATAGTCCGAAATGAAAGGTATACCAATGGTTTCCGTCAATCCAAGGCAGTTGACAACTTCAGCAGAATTACCGAAAGCTGTTGTTGAGAACGTAGAAATCTCGCATGCGAAACGAAAACGGACGGCTAGCGTTCGGTGTCCGTTCTGCGCTGATCTTCATAACCATGAGTGGCGCTTAGGAACCAACGCAGTCGGCACCGTCAAAGCACCGTGCCGGGATGAAAGCTATCAGGTGATTGTCGGGCCTGGTTTTCGGTCGGACTGCGAACACATTAGAAAGAGGGTGAAGTGAGATGGATGCCAAGCGAAGGCGCGCTGAGTACAAGCGCCAGCGGACAGTTGCTATCAAGATGATGCGTGACGCTGGGATGAGTGAAGCGGAGATTCAACAAGAACTAGCAAAAATTAGAGAGAGACTCGGTATTACGGCCAACGAACCGAGCGACAACCTTCCTGCTGTCATTGATAAGCCAGACAGGCGTGGATCTGCGCGAGCCAAGAGCAAGCAATATCCAAAGAAACCGAACCGCGACGAATTTAACCGATCTACCGACCCCGAAAACGTTGCTGCGCATAACGAAAAGTTGGCGAATAACCCCGAAAGGCATTGCGTCGCAACAAACCAGCTGGGCGAACGGTGCCGCAATTGGGCAGTTCATGGCGCGAGGGTATGCAAATATCACGGCGGTTCGACAAGGCATATTAAGGAGAAGGCGCGAATCCGGCTAGAGATGGCATCAAACCGATTGGTAGGCAAGCTTGTTGAGATTGCTTTCGACGACACCCGTCCCGCAGCCGTCCAACTAGATGCCATCAAAGATTCGCTCAACAGAGCTGGCCTGACCAAACCCGCTCAAGTTGAAGTTGGACCGATCAAACCGTTTGAGGAGGTATTCGATTCGATCGCTAGCGAGCGGGCCGATTCCGACGCGAATTATGGTGGTAGCAAACATGTTTCACCGGATTGGCCGGCGTTCGATCAACACTCGGAATCGATTGTCGAACAACCTAATTCGCAGGGTTACGAACCGCCCCCCGCCCCGGCTGAGCCTGATTCTGGCTACCATCGCGAGCGTGCCGACGTTGGCCGCAGAGGCCGCGATTCCGACCGGCTGAGCGCCGACGAGAGCCGCGTTCGTCGCGACCGCGATAGATACCACCGGCCAGCCCACATCACCGGCGAGGATGCCTATCAAGCCGCAAACGAGGCAAACCGTCAGATCGGCGCGCTTCGGGCCTTACCGCCAGGTCGGTCGGCGCTATGGTAGCTGTCTCAAATCTAAAGAATTGCAACAGCGCTCCGATGATTATCGCAGTTCAACATATGCCCTGATCAGGATTCTCAAAAGTTGTTGCATTTCAAAAGCGACGGACACCAGCTTTTGATACGCTCGCGGACATGACGACTACGACAAAAGGCCAGGTCATCGGGTACGCGCGTGTTTCGACAGGGCATCAATCACTAGATGCTCAGCTAGACGCGCTTTCGAATGCTGGCGTTTCAACTGACCGGATTTATTCGGACAAGCTGTCCGGTGCTGGAAAGCGAAGCGACAGAGCAGGAGTGACCGCGCTACTTGATTACGTGAGATCCGGTGACACGGTAGTAATCACCGGGATTGACCGGCTTGGCCGCGATGCCGCCGAGGTCATGACGACGGTAAAAGAGCTGTGGGACAAGGCAATCAATATCAGATCTTTGCGCGAAGGCATCGACACGTCGAACGCAACAGGACGAATGATTGCCGGTGTTCTCGCCAGCTTGGCTGAGCTTGAGCTTGAACTACAGCGCGAACGCAAGGCCGCTAGCCGTGCAGCCCGAAAAGCTCGCGGGATGCCAACGGGGCGCCCAAGAGCCCTGACCAAAGACAAAGCCGCTTTGGTTCGTCGTATGCGCGATGCCGGTGAACCCGTGCCGGTGATCGCTCAAGCCGTAAATACTAGCCGCGCAACAATTTACCGCGTATTAAAGGAGAGTGCATAGAACATGTATGGCGTATGGCAAACATGCCGTCACTTCGCGACCTACACCAGGGCTACAGCCTTGGGCGGTGTCTGACTCGCTATCAAAGCTAGAGCAATGGACAACGTCAAATATTCCGCAACTGGGGTCGAAGCGGTTCTTTTTCGCTGAAAAGGTCGGTTCTCAAAGCGACTTGGCGGGCACGGGCTGGACTGTGACAGGTCATCTGTATAAGGACGGGATCAAAGCGATCCGTAAAGACCCCGAGCGGTACAACGGTATTCGTGAAGGTTCGCGCGTATGGAGTAGGGATGGCTACCCTGAACCTACAGACGAAGACCGGAAGCGCCACACCGTGAAAATTGACGAGAGCGTGGCCTGATGGCATACATACGCGAGCTGCCAAACGGCAAGTTCAAGGTCTGTTGGCGCGAAAACCTCACCGATGACTACGGAGCGCCGATCAAAGGCCGCTACCGGCAACGAACCGTCGTGGTCGAGACGCTCAAAGCTGCCGAAAGACGCAAGATCAAGATTGAAGAGGCAGGCCATGACACCAGCGCCAAGGCTGGCGTACCGCTAGGGGAGTACGCGCAGCGGTATTTGAAGGCTTCGGAGTCCCGTATCGGCCAAGTGACCCTAACCGGCTACCGCAAGCTGTATTCAGGCCATATAGCCGACGCTTTGGGCTCGCGGCCAATCGGATCGATCCTGCCAAGTGATGTCTCTAGCTGGTTCTCAGAGCTCCTGGCCGGTGATTCCAACCGCTACGCCAGCTCGCAAGCTGAATCTGACGACCGCGAACTAGCCAAACGAAGCCCGAAAACGGCAAAACAAGCTCTTGGCGTACTGCGGCGGATCTGCAACGTTGCGGTTCTAGACGGCGCAATCACTGCAAACCCCGCCTTGGTGAAGCTTGCAGTGTCCACCAAGCGCCGTGCGTCGAAGTTCCGCCATACTCCGCTGACCGGGCCACAAATCATTGCCTTGGCCGATCACTTGACAAACAAGGGTTTACCGGCCTACGGACTGTTCATTACTTTTGCCGGGTTCACCGGCTTGCGTGCTGCCGAGCTGGCTGGTCTGGAAATCCGCGATCTGATCCTCACCGACACGGGTGGTTCTGTACGGGTCGAACGGGGCAAAAACAAGCGCGGCGGTACCTGGCAGACCGAACCTCCCAAAACGGATGAATCCGACAGAACCGTGCCGCTAGAGGCTTGGCTGGCTCAAGACTTGCGCGATTACCTGGCGACCCATCCGCGCGCCGACGAACCAAGCGCACCGCTGTTTCCCGGCCGGTTGGATCTTGCTGCCGCGAAGGCGCAAGGGAGAAACGTCAAGAACACAGCGGATCGATTCGATTGGTCGAACCCTGTTGACCCATCCAACTTCTACAAGCGATTCATGCAACCGGCTGAGACCGCATTAGCGCTGCCATCGGCGCGTTTCCATGACTTGCGGCACAGCTTCGCGGTGAACCTGCTTTCTGCTACCCCGCCAGTTGACTTCAAGCGGGTGTCAAAGTGGCTTGGACACAGCACCTTCACGCTGACTTTGGACGTTTACGGCGATTACATCAATGACGACGTTAGCCAACCTGCCGGTTTGGCGCGGCCCGTTGCGGCTCAATCGAATGTTATTCCGCTGCAACGCAAAGCAGAGTGATTCACTCAAGCCAGATGTGATGCCCCTCCGGTAATTTTCCGGCTAGCCGCTGTGCCTTGTTCTGTGGTCGCAGCGTGTACGTTATGCCGACATGGTGTAACGGATATTTCCACGTGAAATTGATCCGTTTCTCTACACCGTTTAACTCCCAAGCGATGAAACTTGGCCGCTGCAACGATCCGCGTAGGGGATTGCCGGGGTTGTTGAATTCGGGTAGGTACCGGCCTGGATCGAAAAGCGTCAGACCGAAGCTGACGTGGCATAGGTCCACTAGTGCACCGGCAAGCCATGTTTCATCCTTGTGGACGAAAGGCGCAACACCCCACCAATGACTGTTAACGACGTCTTTCGTCTGAAACGGGCAGGCCCGAACGTCTTTGTTGCTCGTGTCGGCGGGCACAGTCAAACCCCAAGCTACCGGCCACATGACGCGATCTAGCAAGAGGTCAAGAGCCACTTCAGGAAACGGCACGTTTTTGTTCTGCTGTACCTCAAAGTGGTTTGTGACAGCATGATTGAGGAACAGCTTCAGTACCCACCGTTGCATGTTGTCGCCCGAAATAGTGATTTCTTCGGCTTCGCCCCAATCACCTGCTCCCGCATCGTAATCGAGCGCGATGCGCCGTAGGAATCTCGCAAAGTCCAAAGCTGCGTCATCGGCAGGATGAAGCGCGGTGTTGTGCGTAGTACACAGAATGTTTGCCGTGAAGTTTTTCGCCGTTACGGGGTGACCAACACCCTTGCCGGTCTTGTGTTGGATCGTGAAGGCAGGGTCATTGTTCCCGTAGAGCTTGATCAATCCATGCGAAACGTAGTGCTCACCGGAAATCGTTGTAGAACATCCGCCGCGATTGTTCGCGTAGCACTTGCGATGCTTGTAGTCTTCCGGTGCTTCGGTCATGTCCTTTGTCGCGTTGCTTCGATCCTGCTGGTACGTGGCTAGCTTACCCGAACGTTTGTTCGACCACTCCAAACCCCGTGTGCTGGGCGTGTCAGGTCCAATGCGCCGACTTGGATACCGGCGATTCAATACCGCAAAGTGCTAGCAAATCCGCCCAGGCCGGTCGGCGGGCAGCAATCGGGCAGCACCCCCGCCCTGGTGGGTCTGAGCTGCGACAATGATTCGAACCGTGCAAATGAATGCCTTGATTCAACGAAAGATAATGAAAGACAACGGATTTAACGGTTCAAGATAGATCACCTATACGCGCTACAAGGCGGCTAGATTGGCCGGATTTTGCCAGGTCAGCAAGACTCATAATCCGTTGGTCGCGGGTTCGAGCCCCGCCCGCCCCACTTCAGCCGATCGGCTCACTCCTCGACCGCAGCCTGGTCCACGCTGCGCTTCGCACGCACAGCAGGCCGCGTCGACCGCCGCCGCGGAATTCGGTCTGCGATGCCACTCAGCGAGTTGATCATTCGGTTGAGGGCATCGACGGCAGACTCAAGGGTCTCGGCGGTAGGTGACAACCTCTCCACGGCGGGCTGGAGCCGGCTCAGGATTTCAGCGGCTTCGGTGAGTTGTTCCAGCGGTCCATTCTTCGCCAGCAGCTTGTCGATGATGCCGTCCTCGACAAACATCCGCTCGATGATGCCGTCCTCGGCGAACATGCGCTCTAACGGCCCGTCCTCTGCGAGCAGTCGGTCGACGAGCCCGCCGGGCGCCAGGATCCGCTCTAACGAGGAGCTACTCCCAGCGGACACCCGATCGAGCAATCCGCCAGGCGCGTCCAACATATCGACCACCCCACCCGGACGCATCAGCTTGTCCGCCGGCCCGCCGCGGACCAGAGCGCGCCCCATCGCCCTGTCGTTCTCGGTTAATTCGGCAACTCGGTTCGCGCCGACGAGTGCGCCGCGAATCGGAAATAGATCGGTGATCGGGTCTACCGTCTTCGGCACGTCCTCGCCCAAGGATTGCTTCACAGCCCCGAGCGCCATGGCCGCGGCGGCCAGACCGGCGTCGGCCACCTTGACGCCGGCCCGGACAGGGGCTGTCGCTACGCCGGCAATGAGCTCGCTGATGTTCACGCGGCAAGTGTATGGCTCAGCGTCTACGGCCCGAGCGAGATTGCGAGCAGTCTCTTCTTCTGCTCGGCGTATTCCTCTTCGCTCAGCCGTCCGGCGGCGCGTTGTACGGCGATGTCGCGGATCGCGGCGGCGACGCCGGTCATGACGGTCCGTGGCGCGGGTACGACCTCGACATCGTCGTCGGCCGGTGGGTCCTCGGTGCCACCCGTGAGCCGCGCCGGTCCGGCGTTCCCGGCGTCCGCACCAACCGACGGGCCGGCCATCGCCTGTCCGGCCATTCCGCCAATTCCCATCTGGCTCAGGGTGTTTGTGGCGCCGAATTCTGCTGCCGGGCCCGCCGCCGGGTTCGCGCTCGACAGCGGCTTGACGAGTGCGGCCGGGCGTACTTCGGGTGCGGCGACAGTCCAACTCGGCGGCACCGTCAACCGGCCGATCGAGTTCGCCGCGCCTAAGGCCGCTGACATCGTCGGCGCAGGAAGCCCGCCAGGGGGTAGCTGCGCGAGGGGCGCCACAAACGGCTCCACCGGTGCCGGCCCGATATCCGGCCAGGCGTCCTCGCCGTCCCAGCTGCTGAAAGTGTGATCGTCACCGACACCCGAAGCAGCGGTGAACGAGGCGATAGGAAAGTCGACGATCGTAGACATCACATCTGCCGGTAGGACCCCGAAAAGGGTGAGTGCGTCGCTCGGCCCAACGATAAGGAGCGCGGCCAGAGTCGCCAGGAGGCTGAGCTGGCCAGCCTGGGCTGGCACCGATATGGCGGACAACGCTTGCGGCACAACCGATAAGGCGCTTTGGCTGACCGCGGCGGCTTGGCTGGCCGTTCCGGCCGGGTCGGTGTTCTGGTGCGGCGAGGTAAACGGGGTCAGCACGACTGCAGCCGCTGACGACGCTGCGTAGTTGTACATCGCCAGGCTGTCCTGCACCCACATCTCGGCGTAGAGCGCCTCGGTGGCCGCGATCGCCGGTGTGTTCTGTCCGAGGAAGTTAGTCGCCACGAGCAGCGCCAGCAGGCTGCGGTTGGCGGCGATCTCCGGTGGCGGCACCGTCGATAGGAATGCCGCCTCGTAAGCGGCGGCCGCCGCCCGGCCTTGGGCGGCGGTTTCCTCGGCTTGTGCGGCGGTGACGTTTAGCCATTCCACATACGACCCCGCCGCTGCGCTCATCGCCGCGGCCGAAGGACCCGACCAAGCCCCCTCGGTAAGTTCCGACGTCACCGACTGATATCCGCTGAGCGTCCTATACAGCTCGTCGGCCACGCTGCCCCAAACCTGCGCAGCGGCCAGCATCGGGCCCGACCCCGGACCGGCATACATCCGACCGGAGTTGATCTCCGGCGGATAGATCCCGAAATCCATTGCTGTAAATACCTTTTCTGGACGACCGTGGGGTTTCGTCAGACGCGCGGTTCAGCGACCCAGCAGGCGGTTCTTCTGCTCGGTGTATTCCTCGTCGGTCAAAATCCCGTCGTCGCGGAGCTTGGCGAATTCGCGTAGCTCTGCTGCGACTCCGGTGACAACAGCCCGCGGCTTGGCTTTGGGCTCCTCGCCGCCCCTTTCGCCACTTGCCGCCTTGTCGCCGGCTGTCGCGGCGGTTCTGTTGCGAGCGGGCGCATTTGAGTTGTCGGCCACCTTGCCGCCACCCCGGGTTCCGCCGGTTCCAATGGTTCCGGCGATCGCCCGCCCGGCCAGCCCCGCCAGGGCCATCTGGCTGAGTGTGCTGCCCAGGCCGGCTCCGGCCGTGGGGGCGGCATTGGCACCGGCGGCGGTACTCGGCAGCGCCGGCAGCGTGTACGCGACGGGGCGCACCGCCGGGGTCGCTACGGTCCACGCCGGGGGCACGGATAACGCTCCGACGGCGTTCGCCTCGCCCAGACCGGCCGACAGCCTCGGTGACGGCACCGTGCCCGCCGGCAGGTTGAGCAGCGGCGCGGGGAACGGCTTCACCGGCGCCGGCTTACTGCTCGGAAATGGTTCCTCGCCGTTCCAGCCGCTGAGGATCTCGTCGGTGTGGAGACCCGCCATGGTGCCGTAGACAGTCACGGGGAAACTCGTCACCCCGATCACATTGGCGGGCACGCCGATACCAAAGGTGGCGATGCCCGCGGATACGCCGAAGAAAATGGTGGACAGATCGGCCACCAGGCTCAGCCACTCCAGTTCCTCCGCTGCGGTCGCTGCCGGGGTCCCTGCGGCCGCGCTCTGCAGTGCGCTGGGCACCGCGGAGAAGGCTCGCTGAACCGAGTTGTCCGCGATGCCGCCGGCCCGGGCGGCGGCTTGGTTGGCCAGGCCGCCCGGGTTTGTGGTCTGCGGGGGCGGGTCGAACGGCGTCAGTGCCGTCGCCGAGGCGGACGAGGCTGCGTAGCCGTACATCGCCGCCACGTCGTGGGCCCACATCTCCGCGTACTGCGCTTCGGTGGCGGCGATCGCATGGGTGTTTATGCCGAACACATTGGTCGCGACCAGGGCCGTCAGCTGACTGCGGTTGGCCGCTACCATCGGCGGCGGAACCGTGGCCGAGAACGCGGTCTGGTAGGCGGCGGCCGCGGACTTGGCCTGAGCGCCGGCTTCTTCGGCCTGGGCGGCGGTGACTCGCAACCACGCCGCATACGGCGCCGCCGCGGCGCTCATCGACGCCGACGCGGGCCCCAACCAGGGCCCAGCGGTCAACCCGGATATCACCGCTTGGTACGAGTTGGCCGCCGAATGCAGTCCGGCGGCGAGTGCGTCCCAGGCCTCGGCGGCGGTCGATAGCGGTCCTGACCCGGCGCCCGCCCACATACGCGCTGAGTTGACCTCCGGCGGATAGCTCGCGAAATCCATGGCTCGTTGCTCCTGTAATGCACCGTGCGCGGGGCGAAATCACCTGTACCGCTCGTGGTGCTACCCGTCAGCGAAAATCACCCGCGAGCCACGGTACATTAGCTGGGCTTGTGGCGCCGGTCGACCAGACGGCCTGGGTGGGCGTCGTCGCCCGGCGGCGCGTCGACCGCACCGTCGCCTAACGGGACTTTCGCACCCGCCTCGTCCAAACGACGCGCAATGAGATTTCACATGACTCTCCAAGGCATCGCATAGCCGCCGAATACGCACCGCCACAACATCACTCGATTAGCAGGCCGCACCGGAGCTGTCAGCTATTCCCGGCGCCTCGAATTTCTCCCGTTCGGGCGAGAGGCGGAAGGTGATCCGTGGAGCGCGGGTGGATAAGGACCGGCGCCAGCCGCCGCGCACCGCGTTCATCGCCGAGCGGTTCGCTTTGCTGGCCGCCGCGCGCGGAATCCCTGGCAGCCCGTTAGCCGGCCCTCCTCTTGCTCGCGGTACACCAACCACGTGCGGGAGGCGACGGGCCGAGTGGACGTGCGCGGGGCGGTCCGGCGTGTCAAAAAACGGGGCTCGGGTATCCCAGCGGACGTATGACTACCTCACAGACACAGCCGAAGCAAAGCGAGGTCGACGACGTCCGGCGGATTGCAGACGCCGTTTCTGAGGCGTTCGCAATGAAGATCGTCGGACAGAACGAGCTACGCGAGTCGCTGCTCATCGGTCTGCTCGCCGGCGGCCACGTCCTGCTCGAAAGCGTGCCTGGCCTAGCCAAAACCACCGCAGCCAAGGTGCTCGCCGAGTCGATCCACGGCCGATTCCAACGCATCCAGTGCACGCCCGACCTGCTGCCCAGCGACATCATCGGCACGCAGATCTACGACTCGGCGACCAATTCGTTCGTCACCCAACTGGGTCCGGTGCACGCCAACATCGTGTTGCTCGACGAGATCAACCGGTCCAGTGCAAAGACCCAGAGCGCGATGCTCGAGGCGATGGAGGAGCGGCAGAGCACGATTGCCGGGCAAGAGCACCCCATCGCGGATCCGTTTCTGGTCATCGCCACGCAGAATCCCGTCGACCAGGAGGGCACCTATCCGCTGTCCGAGGCGCAGACCGATCGGTTCATGCTCAAGGAGATCGTGCGGTATCCCTCCCCGCAGGAGGAAGTCGAGGTGATGTCGCGGATCGACGCGGGCATCTACGACAAGGGACGCCCCACCGCGCCCGTGGTCAGCCTCGACGACGTGCTGCGTCTCCAGCAGGTGGTGCGCCACGTCCACATGGATCGTGCGCTGATGCTGTATGCCAGCGAACTGGTCGACGCGACCCGGCATCCCGCGCGGGCGTTACCGAAGCAGATCGCGCGTCTGGTCGAGTACGGCGCGAGCCCACGCGCCACGATCGCGTTCTGCAAAGCGGCACGGGCGCGAGCGGTGCTTTACGGACGTGCGCACGTGCTGCCCGACGACATCGCAAAGCTCGCGCACCGCGTGCTGCGGCATCGGCTCATCCTCGGTTTCGAAGCGGCCAGCTCCAACATCACTCCCGAGGTCGTCATCGACGCCGCGTTACGGGTCGTCCGGATCCCCTGAGTTACCGGCAGGATCACCGTGGGCAAGCACCTGAACCGGGCAAAGGCACACTTCGGCACCGACACCCGAGGCCTTCTCGAAGGCGGTCGCTACGCGCTGGTGCACACTCGCAGCCTGGAGTTCGACGACCTGCGCCCGTATGTTCCCGGCGACGACGTTCGAGACATCGACTGGAAAGCCTCCGCACGTTCGGGCACCGTGCTCATCAAGCGCTTCGTCTCCGAGAAGCACCACAAGATCCTGCTCGTCGCCGACGCCGGTCGCAACATGTCGGCGCTCGCGCCGAGCGGGGAGTCCAAACGCGACGTCGCCGCGCACATCATGGGCGCGGTGGGGTTGATCGGCCTGCGACGCTCCGATCAGATCGGCATGGTGTACGGCGACGTCCGCGGCTCGGTGAACGTTGGCCAACGGCGCGGCGAGACGCACGTCGAGGGACTGCTGCACCGCTGGTACCAGCACACCACGACCCACCCCGGCCTCAGCGACATCGCTGCCCAACTCGACTACGTCGCAACGCATTACCGACACACCATGCTGATATTCGCGGTTTCCGACGAGCCCGACATCGACCCACGTCTGAATGAAACACTCGTCAAACTTGGCGCGCGCCACGACATCATGTGGGCGATGGTGTCAGACATGCCCGCGGTGGGCCCCGACGACAACGACGGGTACGACGTCGCCACCGCTCGTTTCGTCCTCAACGGAGCCGACCTCGGGCCGCGGGTCGTCGCCGCTTACCGCGCCGCCGAGCGGGAACGTCGCGAGCGCCTGCGTGAGTTCCTCACCAAGCGCGCGATCCCGCACGCGATTATTGCCGGCAGCGACGTCATCCGGCGCGAACTCGTCGGCCTGACAGAGGTGGGCCGCCGTGCCGGATGAATTGCTACGGCACGTGTTCGGTCCGCAGCCGTACTCGTCCTGGTGGCTGGTGTGGGGCGTGTTGCTGTTCCTGGCCGTCATCTGCTGGTACGCAGGCGTTCTCGTGTGGACGTTGCCGTCGCACAGGTTGCGGCATATCCCCGTCGTGCGGCGGGTGCACGCCCGACTGCTGCGGAACCGGTTCGCCCGCTGCGTGCAACGCGAAGCGGACGAGCACCTTGCCGGGCGGACATCGACGCAGCAGGCGAGTGCGGCGATCAGCCGGACGGTACGCAGCTTCTTGCATCAGGCGACCGGTGTGCCGGCTCAATACCTGCACGTCGATGCCCTGTCCGACGAAGTTGACACGGATGTGGCCGCGGCCGCGCCGCTGCTGAGCCGGCTTGCCGACGCGCAGTTCAATGTCGAGTCCCGGGTCGAAGTGGCCGGTGTGAGTGCCTCGGCGCAGGAGTTGATCCGCTGTTGGACGTGAAATGGTGGCCCGTGGCGGCCGCCGGATCGATCTGTCTTGCCGCCGCGGTCGCGCTCGCGGCATTGCTTCCCATGACCGCTCTCCGCAAGCGCCTGCGCCCGCTGGCCAACGTCACACGCCTGACCCGACTGCCCGAGTATGCGAAGGTGGCCCGGCTGCGGTCGTTGGCGACGGTGGTGATCCTGGTGGTGCTGACGCTGCTGTTCGGCGCCGCCACCTGGGCGGCGGCCCGTCCCAACCGACCCAGCGAGAGTCTGGACGCCGCTCACCCCGAGGACATCATGCTGTGTGTCGGGCAACCCGTGACCGATGCCGCGACCGCTCGACTTCTCGACTATTTCGCGCGGCGGGCCAGCACGACCTATCAGAACCAACGCATCGGGTTGACATCGGTCAATCGCCGCGTCGTGCCGCTGACGCGCGACTACCAGTATGCGGCGGCGCGGTTCGGTGCCTACGCCCGCGCAGACGCGGCGCAGTCGGCGTCGTTCGCCCCGGCGGTGCCCTACACCGATTACGCCCCGACCGTGGAAGACACTCTGGCGCTGTGTATCTCGGGGTTCCCCAACTTCGAGCAGCGGGACACGCACCGGCGCTCGCTGATCTATCTCGGGCCGTCCGACCTGCGTTCTGCTGGGGAACAGCGTGCCGCACTGTTCACCGGCGCCGGCGTGCGGGACCTAGCCGAACGCGCCGGGGTTCAACTCAATGTCGTCGACACCGCCTCGTCGCCCGCCAGTGACACGTTGGCCGCGCTTGCCCAGCACACGGGCGGGCGGTACCTCGCGCCGGGACGCGGATCGCCGACCTTGACAGTCGATCAGGCCCTCGACGAGATCCGCGCGCACGCCCCGCCGGCGCGCCTGGCTGACGGCAGGCTGGTAACAGCGGACTCTGCGGACGCGCCAACGGTGCCGCTGGCGATCGCGCTGGTGTCGTCGGCGGTGCTGTCGGTGACCCTTTTGGCGTTACGTCGATGACGTTCCAGCCCGTGCTGCCCTGGGCCATCCTCGCCGTCATCGTCGGCGCGCTCGCCCTGGCTCGCCTGGTGACGTTGCTGCAAGTGCTGCCGGCGGCGCGCGGACCCCGACGACGACGGCGTGCCGTGCTGCGCTGGAGCGGCGTCACTCTGGCGGTGCTACTGCTCATCGTCGCGACCACCCGACCGGAACTTCGCCACGCCGACAACCGCGGGGCGACAACAGCAATGGCCGGTGCGAACCTCAACGTGTTCCTGGTCGTCGATCGGTCACCCGACTCGGGTATCGGCGACTACGGCGTCGCCGGCAGCGACGAACCGCGGATCGCGGGGATGCGCGACGACATCATCGCGCTGACCAAGCAATACCCGGCGGCGAGGTATGGACTGGTCACCTTCGACATGGGTGCGTCGCTGGATTGGCCTCTGTCCGAGGATGTTTGGAGTCTGCGTCCGACAGTCGGGGCTCTGAACTCCGAACAGGGGCCGCCCGGTGCGGCATCGAATGTCGACGCCGCTGCGGCGGGAAACGTGTTGCGCTCTCAGCTGGTCCAGGCGGTGCAGCAGTATCCCGGCTCGCGGAATGTGTTGCTGTACTTCGGTTCCGGTGCACCCGGTTCACGCGCGCCGCAGGGTGACCTCGACCTCACGGTAGACGGCGGAGCTGTGCTCGGCTACGGTCGCACCGACGCGATCGATGAAGCCAGACTGCGGGGAATCGCGGGCCGACTTGCCGTCCCGTACCTACACCGGGATGCCGGCCAGCCCTTCCGGCCGGACTTGCCCGCCAACGGCAGCGGCGTTCGGGCGGCGGCCGACCGGATCGAACTGTACTGGTTATTCGCGGGGCTCGCGGCGGGGTTGCTGCTCATCGAGATCTATCTCGCCATCCGGGAGTTCCGACGCGGCCGCATCACTCGGCGGGACGTGGCATGGTGACGCCGCGACCGGCGCGACTGCGTCTGCGTCGTCGACTGCTGATATACCCGGCGCCAGTTGCCGTCGCGACGCTGCTGGTTGCGGTCAAGCTGGTCTCTGTTGTGGTGGTGGGAAATTCCGCCGTCTCGGCTTTCACTGGCGGCGATGGCAACGCGGTGCGGGTCGATGCAGCGATCCTCGGCGTGGGCAACGTGGTGGAACCGGCCAGGGCGCCGTTCGCCGCGGGGACCGCCGCTGTACTCGACCGCAGGCTCGAAGACGCCGACCGTCACTTCACCTCGGCGCTGGCCAGCACCGACGCCGCGGGGTCCTGCCCGGTGCGAGTCAACCTGGAATTGGTCCGCGAAACCCAGGGTGACCGCGCCGCGACGGCGGGCGACCGGGCCGGTGCCGCGGAGCGGTACGCGAGCGCGCTGGCCGTCGTCGAGGACGCACCGCCCGCATGCTTCGCCGGCAACGACGACCCGGACATTCAGCGGCGAGCGATCCGCCAGGACGCCGCGAAGCGGTTGACAGCAAAGAGAACTGCGCTGACAGCACCGCCGCCGGTGGCACCTTCGGCCCCGCCGCCACCGCCGCCGGCCGCGCCACCACCGCCCTCGTCCGCCGCCGTCGGGCCCGACGGACGGCAGCTCCCGCCGCGTCGGCTCGACCCGGCGGGAGGTGATCAACTCGGCAAACTGCTCCAGATACTGCGTGACGGTGCCGGCGCCGCGCCGCCGGGAGAGCGGCCGTGACCGCAGGCACTCCGCGGCGGCCGAGCGCGGGTGCACCTGGTGGCGGGCCGGTCGTTACGTTTGCCTTAGCCTCGGCGTAGTCGGGCCACGGTATTTCGAGTTCTGGCCGAACAGGCCGAGCAGCGCACTGATCAGACGAGGTCGTATGAGTTCACAATCACTGCTGGAACGCTGGGAAGATCGCACTGAATGGCCGCTTGCGTGCGTTGCCGTCGGATTCTTGGTCACCTACTCGGTGAAGGTCTTGGCACATCCCGGCGCGCTTGCCTCGGGGGTGCTCAACGCGACCTTGACGGCGCTGTGGGCCGGATTCGCCATCGACTACGTGGTCCGCCTTACGCTGACCGAGCAGCGCGGACGCTGGTTTGTGCGGCACCTGCTGGATTTCGCGATCGTGGCCCTCCCGTTCCTGCGGCCACTTCGTCTGCTCCGATTGCTCGTCATCGTCGCGGCACTGCAAAAGGCGTTCGGCGACGCCATCCGCGGCCGGGTCGTCGTCTACACCGCCGGCAGTGCCGTGCTCCTGGTGTACGCGGCTTCGCTCGCCGTTCTCGACGCCGAACGCTCCGCCCCGGGCGCCCACATCAAGAACTTCGGCGACGCAGTGTGGTGGGCGATCACCACCATTACCACCGTGGGGTACGGGGACTTTTATCCCGTGACCGTAAATGGGCGGATCGTCGCGGTGTTGCTCATGATCGGCGGGATCAGCCTCATCGGCATGATCACTGCCACGGTGGCGACGTGGATCGTGCAGCGTGTCGCGGAGGAAGACAACACACAGCAGGCCGCAACGGCCGCGCAGATCGACGAACTGCGTTGGCAGATCGCGCAACTTACGGCGGCGATAACGGACACGCAGAAGGACGGCGTAGCCTCGACCACCGATCGATAGCCCAACCAACCGCAAGAATCTCGCAAGTCGTCGGCTCTAACTTACCGCCCAACAGGCGATTAGGAGCCGCACATGTCATCGTTCGTATCGGTATCACCCGAAATGCTTACCGCGGCGTCGGCGGATCTAGACGCGATCGGATCGGCGATAAGGTCGGCCCACGCGACCGCGGCCACCGAGACGACGTCGGTGATAGCCGCTGCGCGGGACGAGGTTTCGCTGGCGATCTCTCAGCTGTTCAGTGGCTACGGCCAGGACTTTCAGGCGCTCAGTGCGAAAGTGGCACTGTTTCATGACCATTTCGTGCACGCGCTGGCCTCGGGGTCGGGGCAGTATGCGGCCGCCGAGGCGGCCAATGTGGACCCGCTGACGGCCGTGGTCGGTGAGGTCCAGGGCCTGGGGCTACCCAGCCCGGTCAAGCTGTTGACGGGCCGGCCGCTGTTCGGCAACGGCGCCGATGCGGCTCCGGGATCCGGGTTGAAAGGCGGCGACGGCGGGTGGCTGATCGGCGACGGCGGCACCGGCGGGTCGGGCGCCACCGGGCAGGCCGGCGGGGCCGGCGGGTCGGCCGGCCTGTGGGGCCACGGCGGCAACGGCGGAACCGGCGGAAGCGGAAACGCGGTACTCGGCGGCGCGGGCGGAAACGGCGGCGCTGGCGGGGCCAACGGGCTTATCGGTGGCGGCGCCGGCGGTACCGGCGGGGCTGGCGGTGCCGGCGGGTCCAGCCCCTTAGCCGCCGGCGGCCACGGCGGGAACGGGGGAGCAGGCGGGGCAAATCGGCAGCTGTTGTCCCTGTCCGGCGCCGGCGGGACCGGCGGAGCCGGCGGACTCGGTGGCGTGGGCGCGGCGGGCATCGACAGCGCCGCGGCCGGCGGCGCCGGCGGGGGCGGCGGACACGGCGGGGCCGGCGGCAACGGTGGTGCCGGCGGCGCGAATCAGGCCCTGCTGGGCGGGGCGGGCGGCCACGGTGGCGCGGGCGGCGACGGCGGAACCGGCGGGCACGGAGGCGGCGGCGGACACGGCACCGCGAAGGGTGGAACCGGGGGCATCGGCGGCGACGGCGGCGTCGCCGGCGCAGGTGGGGCCGGAGGTACCGGCGGAGGATTCCTCGGACAGGCGGGCAGCGGTGGCGCGGGCGGTACGGGGGGCGGCGGCGGCGTGGGCGGCGCCGGCGGTTCCGTCAGCGGAAACGTCTTTGCCAGCGTGGCCGGCCAGGGCGGCCAAGGTGGTCACGGCGGCGCCGGCGGGTCCGGCGGCAGTTCCAGTGGCGACGGAATCAACGGCACCGGCGGCAACGGTGGCGTCGGCGGCGACGGTGGCTTCGGGGGCAGCGGCGTGACGGCGACCGGTGCAAACCACTCCACCTACGGCGGCGGTGGGGGTGGCGGCGGCGCGGGCGGCAAGGGCGGCCAGGTTGGCGGCGGCGGCATCGGTGGTGGCAGCGGCACCGGCGGCCACGGCGGCAACGGAGGCACCGGCGGCGCCGCGTCGACCAAGCTCAGCAACACCGTCGCCCTCGCGCTCGGCGGGGACGGCGGCAGCGGTGGCGCCGGTGCGCCCGGCGGGTCAGGCGGCACCGGTGGCGGAGGCGGCGCCGGCGGTGGCGCGCTCGGGGAGGCCAGCGGCGACATGGCCTTGGGCGGAGGAGGCGGCGGAGGCGGCGGAGCCGCATACGCCGGCGGCGCCGCCGGGGCCGGAGGGTCAGGTGGTAGCGCGATCACCACTGCCTCAACGCAACTCGCTCTCGGAGGTGCCGGGGGAAGTGGCAGCGACACCGGCGGGGGTGGCGGCGGCGGCGCCTGGG
This sequence comes from Mycobacterium sp. NGS68, assembly GCF_059812195.1. Classification (NCBI taxonomy): domain Bacteria; kingdom Bacillati; phylum Actinomycetota; class Actinomycetes; order Mycobacteriales; family Mycobacteriaceae; genus Mycobacterium; species Mycobacterium sp. NGS68. The sequence goes on from NZ_JCALCE010000008.1 coordinate 81,856, forward strand.
CGTATCCCGCCAACGCCGACGCGGGTGTCGCGGGCACCAAGGGGCTCCTGGGTGGGGCCGGAGGCGTGGGTGGCGGCGGCGGTGAATACGGAGGTGACGGGGGCGTCGTCGGCGTCGCCGGCTCCGGCGCCGAGGGCCTGATCATCGGGGGCAACCTGGGCGGCGACGGGCAGTCTGTCTGACTCGGCGGACACGAGCCACACCGTTACCGCGCAATCAGCCCGAGCGCGGTCGTGGCGCCGAACTCAGCCGGCAGGCCGCTTGTCCACGACTTCGACCAGTCGCAACGTGTATTGCGGTGCGTCCGGCGGCGGATATGGCAGCGGCGTCTTTTCAACCCGTAGGTGATAGAAGTAGCCGGACTGGTATTGGAAACCCGCGATCGAAGACGTGTCGTTCCAGCTGAGTTCCCACGGTTCGTTCGGATCCCAGCGCAGCTGCAGGCATGCTCTCGGTTTCGGGCCGACCATGCAGGGCTTCGTCTGATCGGCGACGTAGAGATCCAACACGGCCGGCTGGGCCGCGGAGCTCGCGCACGCTGCGACCGTCGACGCCAGCGCTGCGGCAGCCAAAATCCCTCGAATCGGCGCAGTCGATACAGCCACGCCCAAGAGAATAAGCGTTAGGTTTGGGAATAGCCCCGCACAGCGCAGGCCGCGTGCAACGCGCGGATGGCGAGTTCGTGGTTGCTATGCGGTCGCCTCGGCATACCACCGGGTGATGTCGCGCCCGTGCGTCTCCGCCTCGTACCACACGGCCGTGAACTCGGGGATGGGCTGCCGCTCGGGGCGGTGAAACGGCGCCTGGGACAGGGCCAGCCGGTAGAGCATGACCGCCATGTCGCGGCGTGGAATGTCGCGGAAGGCAGCCGATTTGAAGCTCAAGGCCTCTCCCGACACCGCTCCGCGATCGGCCGCGGGAACGTGTTCGGTGAGGTCCTCGATGATGGTCGCCATCACCGCGGTCACGTGGCGGATGACTTTCGGAAGTACCCGCAGGCGATACCACCGGCGCCCCACCGTGGTGTCGTAGATGCCGAACGCGGACGACCGGTGCTCGATCTCTTCCATGTAATGCCACAGAAACAGTGACGCCACCCGGTCCGCACCGCCGCGGAACAGCGTGCGCTCGTTGTTGAGCATCATCCCGAACAACGGCGTGAAGGTGGCTTCGATGTCGGTGACGTAGGCCATGTTGAAGTCGAGCGACTCGTTTTCCAACAGCTCGGTGTAGGCCTGGTCGATCTTCTTCTGGGTCTGGGCGAGACCCGGGAATTGCCCGACCAGGGCGGCGGCGTGCTTGCGGTGCATCCGGGCGTGCTGGGCTTCTTGGCGTAGGAAGTCCTCGGCTTCCTGCTGCATCGGTGTGCCGGCGAGCCGGGGTGCGGCGAGTTGGATGACCTGAACGATGTAGCGCTCGAATGCCGGCGCGGCGAAGGTGATCGCGTTGCACAGTTCGGAGAAGTCCGGGTTGGCGGGCTGCCATAGGTACGGAGCGGAGTCGGCGTCGAAGCTGAACGGCGGTTTACGGATCTTCAACATGCTCATCGCTGCCTCCTGAGAACCGCATTCAAGCTGATGGATCAGCCGAATGCGACGATTTGAAATTTCGTCTCATATCAGCATGCGTCGTGGGCCGCCGCGATGTCAAGGCGCGATCCGGCCCGGCGCGCCGGGGCGTTACTCGGACAGCGGTTTGATTAGCGGAAAGATGGCGTAGCGCTTCAGCATTGCCAGTCGGTGCTCGCGTGAGTGTGTGCCGAAGGGCTCGAGCAGGCCGACCTGGACGTCCATCAGCCACTCGACGGCGTCGTGCAAGTCGACGTCGTCACGCAGGTGCCCAGCGTCGATGTATTCGCGCAACAGGGCTTCCACGAGCGGGGCGACTACGGACGTCATAGCCTCGAGGCCGCCACCGACGCGGGCCAACGCGTAGGGGCCGTAGCTGTGCGACTGCAGCGCTTTGTACCAGCGCTCCGACCGGAGTGCGTCGCTGAATAGCAGCATGCCCTGGGCCACCCGCTCGGTGGGATCGGTGATGCCTTCGATTTGGTGGGCAACGATGCCGGCCATGGCCTTCGCCCGGCCCACGATGACTTCGCGGATCAGCTCGTCCTTGTCCGCCGCGTGGCGATAGAGCGTGGCTCGCGAGCAGCCCGCGCGCTCGGCGATGTCGTCGATGCGGACGCCCAGCGGCCCATGCTGTTCGATCAGCTCCGCCGTGGCCGCGACCAGTCGGCTGCGTAGGTCGCCAGGCATGCGATCGGTCTCCCTTTTACGGCGCGGACCTGCGCCGCGAGCGTTTCACGATAGCAGATCGCACCGCGCAGTTGTTGACGTAGGAACCGTTTCGTGAGATTGTTTCAATATTCGTCTCATAGCGCTCCGGCAACGGCCTGATCGACGTGAGACCGACTGCGGTGGCCGCGCGGCCGAGCCACCGGTCGAGACTATTTCAGTGAGCGTCTAAGGCGAGGAGTGCGATGCCGACCGAAGTGGAAGTCGCCATCATCGGCGCCGGCCCGGGCGGGATCGCAACCGCCTATCACCTGCTCAGGAGGAATATCACCGACTTCGTGATTCTCGAGCGTGCCGACGGCTTCGGCGGAACCTGGCGCGACAACCACTATCCCGGGCTTGCCGTCGACCTGCCCGGCATCTTCTACCAGCTGTCGTTCGCGCGTAACCCGAATTGGTCCAGGCTGTTCCCGACCGGCCCGGAACTGCATGCCTACCTGCGCCAGACGGCGCGCGAGCTGAACCTCTGCCCGGCGCTGCGACCGTGCAGCACCGTGATCCGCCAGATTTGGCAGGCCGATTCGGCGCGCTGGCGGCTCGAAATCGCGGGCAAGGAACCGATTTCAGCCCGATTCGTGGTCAACGCGGTCGGCGGCTACATCGACACCAACCATGCTGCGGCGCTAGAAGGGGTCGACGATTTCGCCGGCAGGATCCTGCGGCCGAACGCATGGGATGACGACTATGACGTGCGAGGCAAGCGTGTCGGCATCGTCGGAACCGGTTCCAGCGGTATCCAGATCGCGGCCGCCCTCGCCCCGGTGGCCAAGAGTGTCGACGTCTACCAGCGCACTCCGGCTTGGATCCTGCCCAAGATCGACTTCGACATGCCTTCGGTGCTCAAACGTCTCCAAAGGGTCCCAGGGGTGCTTGCCGCGCTGAACTGGCTGGCGCGGATGCTGATGGATGCGTTTGTGGTGGCGCCGCTGGTGCATCTGCTGTCCCGACTGCCCGAGCGGGTGTTAACGAGGATCCTTCCGCTCTACGACATCGGGTGGCGGGCTTTCTACCGCGCCTGGCTGCGCGTCGTCGTCGATGACGCAAGTTACCGCGCGGCGCTGTTACCCCGTTACGGGATGTTCGCCAAGCGGCCCGTCATCTCGAGCGCGTTCCTGCCGGCGCTCAATCGCGACTCGGTGCGCCTGATCACCACGCCGATCCGGCGGCTGACCGAATCCGGTGTGCAGACAGCAGATTCGCGGTGCCATCCCATCGACCTGCTGGTGCTCGCCACCGGCTACGAGCTCTACACCGACCCCGAGACCTATCGGCGGGGAACGGTCATCGGGCGTGGCGGCGTCGACCTGGCCGACGAGTATCGTCGGGACGGCCTGCGCAGCTACGCCGGCACCTGCCACCCGAAATTCCCCAATCGTTGGGACCTCGTCGGCCCGCGCGGCTATGTCGGGCTGGCCTGGACGGATTGGGTAGAGACCACGGCACTGCACGCGGCCCGCGTCATCGATGAAACCCGAAAACTGGGCGCACGGACCGTGGTCGAGATCAGCCAGGAGTCCTTCGACGCGTGGAACGCGCGAATGAGTAAGCGTGCCAGGGCATATCACACTTACGTCACCAAGTGCAGCCCGAAGGTACGCACCTATTTCGTCAACTCGCACGGCGAGACGCTGTACTACCGGCCGCAGACGATCCTGGGCTCGCGACGGTTCGCCCGCCACTCGCCACTATCCGATTACCAGTTCAGCACCTCAGACCATGTTGCAACGGTGCGTCCAGCGCCAGAAGGAGTAGGTATATGACCACCGTCTTCAACCCCGACGACCTGCACGCCATCGCCAAAGCCGCCGTCGGACTCGACGACCGCAGGGCGGCGTGCGAGCAGATCGTCACCGACCTGAAACACCGCTATCCCGAACATATTCGGGACGACATTCCGTGGCTGCTCAATAACGCCGGCGGCGCCATGGGGCAGATGAAGCTGTTGCATGCCTCTCTGACCGAATACCTCATCCTCTTCGGTACCCCGATCGGCACCGAGGGCCATTCAGGGCGCTATCCCACCGAGGTGTGGGACTTCGTGTTCGATGGGCAGGTGTGGTGCTACGAAGAGGGCGAACTCGACCGCGCCGAATATCACCCCGGCGATTTTGCCTACCTGGGCCGCGGTCGCGTCAAGGGCTACTCGGCGCCCGGCGGAGCCTACATGCTGGAATACGCACGCGGACCCATCCCGAGCATGATGGCGTTCGGCGTCGCCGATGCGATCTTCAGCACCGTCGACGCACCTACGGTCGGCAAGACCGCCTGGTACTACGCGAAATTGACCGCGAACAGCCTGCGCCGAGGCAAGATCTAATTGACAATCGGAGCGCCGTGAACGACAGCGAACTGTTCGACCGCCTGCGGTCCTGGCTGGGGAATCGGCTGGGCGCCCCGGTGAGTCTGGAGCCGCAGGCGCCTCCGCGTAGCGGGTTCTCCGCCGACAATGTCGTCTTCTTGGCGACGGTCGCTGGCCGCACGACCAAGCATGTGCTTCGTCGGGACACCGCAGGCGAATCGCCGTATCCCGAGCAGTCGCGTGGTGTGGGAACCGGCGTAGCGTTGCAGGCCGCGGTCATGCGGGCGCTCGACGGAATCGTGCCGGTCGCCACCGGGGTCGTAGTCGAGACCGACCCATCGGTGATCGGCGTCCCCTTTCTAGTGATGGACTTCGTCGACGGAGTGGTGCCCATCGAATATCCGGCGTGCACCATCGAGGGATTCTTCGCCGATACCACGCCGCAAATCCGGACCACGATGATCACCTCCGGACTCGACGCGCTCGCCCGGCTACACACCACCCCGTGGCGTGCAGCCGGCCTGGCCTTCCTGCACGACGACCGCCATCCTCCCGGCGGGCGCAGGCAGCTCGAGTTGTGGAACACGCTGCTGCGACGTGGGTTACGGGGACGACGGGCCGACATCTTCGAGCGTGCCGCCGACGCGCTGCATTCCACGTTGCCACCGCCGCCGGCGGCGGAGGACGTCGTCCTCGTCTGGGGCGACGCCCGGCTGGGCAACATCATCTGGAACCCCACCACCGGAGAGCCAGTGTGCATGACCGACTTCGAAGGGACCGCAGTCGGGGAACGTGAACTCGACCTGGGCTGGTGGCTGCTGGCCGACCGGTGGATGCACGAGGGCTCCCAGGCGGACCGCCTCGGCGGCGAACCCACGCGTCCCGAACAGGTGGCTTGCTACGAACGGGCCGCCGGTGTCCAGGTGGGCGATCTCGGTTGGTACGAACTGTTTGCGGCATACCGGTTCGCGACCAGCGTCGTGACGGTGATGAACCGCTGGGTGCTCGCCGGCAATCTGCCCGCCGACCACACTCTATGGCGGGACAACCCGGCCACCGGGCTGATGGCGGCGATCCTCGACGAGCAAGCGTCGGTGCGCCGATGAGCGTCGGACCCCATGGTGACACCGGCGACGAGTTCCACCTTCCCGTTGACAGCACCGACCACGAATGGGCAGAGACCTGCTGGTTCACCTTCGCCGTGCCCGAACGCCGGCTGTCGGGGCAGCTGTATTCGTTCTTCAAGCCCACGCTCGGGGTGGTCGCGGCCGCCGCCTACCTCTGGGACGACACCGGAGACCAAGTGTGGAACTGTTTGTACGCCAGAAGTTTTTGGCACCTTCGGCTACCCGATGCGCCGTTGTCGAAACTGAAGCTGGCCAATGGTATTCGATACGAGGTACTAGAGCCCGGCGCTCGCTTCGCTGTCGGTTACGACGACCCCGACGGCGACGAGGTCCACGTCGACCTCACTTTCACCGGTATCGCCCAGCCCCACCTGCTCGGCGAACATCACCTCGACCAACCGGGCCGCTACACCGGTGAGGTCGTGCTGCGCGGTGAGTCGATCGCCGTCGACGCGTTCGGTTTCCGAGACCGCTCATGGGGCCGGCGGCCCCAGTACGGCCAGGGCATTCACGAGACTCCTTGCAAGACGGGCGGCTACAGCTACGCCACCAAGGATTCCGGCGATGCCTTTCTCGCGATAACCCTGGACTTCGGCGATGGCTCGGCGATCGTCATTCACGGATACCTTGTCCAGGACGGCACGAAGGCCAATCTGGTCGGCGGTCAACGAACCGTCGTCGAACGCGACCGCGAGACGGGTGCCCCGACTCAGGTGAGGCTGAGTGCGGTCGACGAACTCGGACGCAAGCTCGAGGCCTCGGGTGTGGTTGTGAATCGGCTCGGCTTCCTGGTCAATCCCAACCTGTGGACCTGGAATTGCCTCACCGAATGGGCCTGGGGCGGCAATACCGCGTTCGGCGAGGACCACGACAATTGGAGCGTCGCCGGGCAGCGGGAATTCAGTCGGCGATTCCTCGCCGGCCGGCGCGTCAGCGGACTAGAGCAGCGGGACTGATCGACAAAGCGAATCCCGATCAGTGCGCGCGCATCTCGTCATGCAGTTCGAGGTAGTAGGGCAGACTCTCCTGGAGCGCCTCCTGCGTGGTGAGCAGCGGCCGATAGCCCAGCTCACGCGCGGCCTTGTCGATGGAGAAGTAGTTGTTGACCGTGATGCGTTCGACGGCAAGCGGTTCCATGAGTGGCGCAGGCAGACCCAGGGTGAAATGTAGCCGCTGCCATAGGATCATGGCCGCCCGCACCAGGCCGCTGGGCACCCGTAGCCGAGGCCACGGATGTCCGCAGGCTTGCACCACCGGGCGGGCGAAGTCGAACATGTTGACCGGCTCGCCGTCGTTGATGAAGTAGGCCTGACCTCCCGCGTTACCTTTGGCATGCAAGTTTTCGGCGGCCAGCAGGAACCCATGCACGAGATTGCGGATATACGTGTTGTCCAGGCGGGCACGTCCGCTGCCGACGAGAAACTTGAAATGCCCGGCGAGCACCGCCTCGAACGTTTTGCGGAACACGGTCTGATCGCCCGGACCCCAGATGCTGCTGGGCCGGATGGCGCAGGTGTACATGCCGGTGACCCCGTTTTGCATTAGCACGAACCTTTCGGCCGCAACCTTAGTCTCGGTGTAGAGGTCGGCGAATCGTGTGGTGTACGGCATCGATTCATCGCCGTCGCGGATGGCGCGCCCGGTCATGACCACGCTGTTGGACGAGGTGTACACGAAGCGGGTCACCCCGTTCGCCTGCGCGCTGTGTACGAGATTCTCGGTGCCCCTGACGTTGACCGCGTAGCTACGCTCGCGGTATTGCGGGCCGGCCGCAGCGCCGCCCAGCAGGTCGATGACTGCGGCGGTGTGGAAGATCGTGTCGACCCCCTCGACGACGGCGGCTACCGCGTCGGGGTCGCAGATATCGCCGGTGACCACCTCGGCCCCGCTGCCCGGAGGTAGCTTGGGCGGTACGCGGTCGAACGCGCGCACCTGCAGTCCGCGCTCGAGCAGTGCCGTAACCAGGTGCGTTCCCACGAATCCGGATGCGCCGGTCACCAGGACTCGCCCGAGGTTCGGGTCGCGATCGCAGTTGTTCGTCGTCATCGCGCCATGTGACGGGCGATTAATCGGCTTACCTGCTCGGGTTGGTCGAGTTGAAGGAAATGACCGGCCCCCGAGATGATCTCGTGTGTGCTGCCTGCCGGTAGACCCGCAGCGCTGGCGGTGGCCAGCCCCGGGTCGAGGCCGCCGTCGAGCGCGCCATGAAGCAGTAGTAACGGCCTGCGCAGCGGTGCGCGGCGCCAGAAACGTTGCAGCGGGCGATATGCCGGATGCTGCCGACGGGGCTGAAACTGGCATTGGTAATAGGCTACGGCCGCTTTGCGGTGAGCCCGGTCGGGCAGCGCCGCCCACAGGTACTCCAGGTCGGTGGTGGCGTCGTATCCGGCTGGACACCAGTCCCGCCAGAGTCGCGGAACGACCCGGTGCAACGTGCGTTCGGGCAGCAACGGAAGCTGCTGATAGAGCACGTACCAACTCATGCGGGCCTGTGCGGGCATGCGCCGCAACACCTGTAGTCCACGTCGTCCTTGAATACCGACGAGCAGGGGAGTGGCGAGGGCTACCACGCACGCGAACGGCGAATCCGGGTGCGCCGCAAGCGCCACGGCGGTGAACCCGCCCCAATCATGGCCGACCAGAACCGCATCCGGTGGACTGCCGAGGTATCGGTGCACCGCGACCGCGTCGAACATCAGCGCGCCGACGTGGTAGTCGCCGTCGTCGGGAATCTGCGTCGGCGCGTATCCGCGGCTGAACGGAGCGATCACACGGCAACCCTGCTTGGCCAGCAGCGGGCCCAGCCGCCGCCATGTCCAGGCGGTGTCGGGGTAGCCGTGCAGGCACAACACCAGCCGGCCGTCCGGCGGTCCCCAAGCCAGGGCCGACACCCGAAGGTGTGGCAGGTCGAGCGTGAGGATCTCGGGGTCGATGTCAGACGTCATGCCGAAGCGGTCTCGGCGGCCACCGCCGGCGATTGGCGCCCGGCGCGCAGGAAGCTGCCGGTGCGCGCCGTGCCGAGCAAGTCCGTAGGCTTGCCGTCGACAACAACGGGTCGCCCGCTGATGAACACGGCTTTGACGGTGTCGTCGTTGCGGTTAACCATCCGTACCATGCCGTCATACTGCTCGGCGGGCGCTTCGGCGTACGCTTCCACGGATTCGTCGAGGTGTTCGGGGTCGATGACCACCAGGTCGGCGCGGTCACCGACCCGCAGATGCCCGGCGTCCAGCCCGTACCAGTCGGCAAGTTCACCGGTCATGCGGTGCACGGCGCGCTCGACGGTCATGAACGGCGCGCCGGCCTGCTCGGCGTCGCGGACACGTTTGAGCAGACGCAGCCCCATGTTGTAGAAGGCCATGTTGCGCATGTGGGCACCGGCGTCGGAGAAGCCCATCTGCACGTGGGCATCCTTGGACAACTTATTGAGTACGTGCGGCCGATGGTTCTGGATGGTGGTGTACCAGCGCACCGCCTTGCCATGTTCGAGCACCAGATCAAGGAACGCGTCGACCGGGTGCAACCCGCCGCGCTCCAACCCGACCTGTCCGAAAGACTTCCCGATGACCGAGGTGTCGGGGCAGTCGACAATCTCGGCGTCGAAAAAGTCTCGGTGCCAAACCTTGATGCCGAACCGCTTGTCGTAGTCCTTGCGGAAGCGGCGGCGATACGACTCGTCCTTCATCAGTTCGTCACGCTCGACGCAATCGGCGAGATGCATCGCCTCCTCGCCGGAGCCGAATTCCTCGAAGATGACGAAGTCGATCCCGTCGGCGTACACGGTGAACGGCACCGGCAGGTGCTGGAACCGGAAGTTGCCGCCGAGGCCATTGGCCAACGACGACACCGCCTTGAGCGCAAATATGCTTCCCTTGTTCGATTTTGGGTCGGCCGCGGCCAGCAGGCTGGTCTTGAGAGGTTTGCGGAAAAGACCAGCGGACTGTACAGCGTGCGACAGCAGGTCGTTGGGCTTCCTGATATTCGGGGCCGACTGCACCACGGCACCGCGCCGGCGCAACACCGACTTCAGCCGGCGGAACTCACGGGCTCTGGCGTAAGTCGAGGGCACCGCGCGAGATCTGCATCGATCGCCGTCGAGCTTGTCGAATTCAAGATTCATCGCCGACATTCCCACGAAGCCGGCATCGAGCGCCTCAGAGAGCATCCGCTCCATCTGCTGCAGTTCGGTGGCCGTCGGCCTGACCCGGCGGTCGGTGGCACGCTCCAAGCCCATGGTTGCCACCCGCATGTCGGAGTGACCGATGAACGAACAAATGTTGGGCCCCAACGGAAGTCGTTCCAGGGCGGCGATGTACTCCTCGCCGTTTGCCCAATTCTTGTGCTCGTGAATGGCTTTGACGACGTGATCGCGCGGAATCGCCTCCACTCGACCGAAGAGGTCGCCGGCGTCCTCGGCGTCGACGTGCACCGTCGATATCGAGCACGACCCCACCGCCACGGTCGTGACGCCGTGACGAACCGACTCTTCCAGCCCCGGGCCTTTCAACACCTCGACGTCGTAGTGCGTGTGGATGTCAAGGAAGCCGGGCACCACCCAGGCGCCCGACGCGTCGATCACGCGGCCGCAGTCGGCGTCGTCGAGTTCCTTGGGCGTCACGGCGGTGATGCGGCCGTTCTTGATTCCTATGTTGCGTACCGCCGAGGGCGCGCCGGTGCCGTCGAACCACCGCCCCTGGCGGATGATCGTGTCGAACGTCATGCCCGCTCCCTCCTGAATTCGGTCGCTGGTCCCGACGATTCCCAGCAGACGTATGAGACGAATAGTGATAGTGTCTCATACAGTTGCGACCCGATCAATGTCGCGGGCGCACCGAACCAAGCATCATCGAGCCGACGTTACCAGGAAAGCCAGGCAAATGCGCTGATTGCGACCCATAAGGGGGTATCGGCAACATCTGGCGGCCTCGGCGGTGAGACTTTGACCGGGATCGTATCGGAGCAGGATCGGACGGGAGGGCCACCCATGTATTGCAAGGACGACGAGAGTTACTTCATCGTCGACGCACACGTCGCCCTGTGGGACGCCCGGCCCGACAACCAGCGCAACATTCATGGCAAGCAATTCATCGACTGCTTCTATGACTATCACCGCAACCTTTCGCCGGAATCGCAGCTGTGGAGCTACGAGGAGTTCCGCTACCAGGGTGGTGGCCGGCTGATGAAAGACCTGTTCGTCGACGGCTACGTCGACCACGCCATATTCCAGCCGGCCCACCTCGGCGAGTTCTATCACCGGGGCTTCGGGCAAACCTGGGAGGCATCCGAGCTGGCCGCCAGGTATCCGGACAAACTCACCTACAACCATCACTTCGATCCTCGCTGCGGCGAAGCGGGCCTGGACCAGTTGCGCGTCGACGCGGCGCGATTCGGCCTCAAGGGTGTGAAGCTGTACACCGCCGAGTGGCGCGGCGAGTCACGCGGCTGGAAACTCGACGACCCCTGGGCGTACCGCTACTTCGAGGTGTGCCGCGAACTGGGTATCCGAAACATCCACGTGCACAAGGGCCCCACCATCCGGCCGCTGGATCGCGACGCGTTCGACGTCGCGGACGTCGACCATGTGGCATCGGACTTCACCGATCTGAACTTCGTCGTCGAACACTGCGGCCTGCCACGGCTCGACGACTTCTGCTGGATCGCCACCCAAGAGCCGAACGTGCACGCGGGCCTGGCCGTGGCGATGCCCTTCATGCACACCCGACCGCGCTACTTCGCCCAGATCATGGGTGAACTGCTGTACTGGGTCGGTGAGGACCGCATCCAGTTCTCCTCCGATTACGCGCTGTGGACGCCGCGCTGGCTGGTCGAGGCGTTCGTCGACTTTCAAATCCCTGAAGACATGGGCGACTACGCATCCATCACCACCGACCAGAAGAAGAAGATCCTGGGCCTGAACGCGGCCAAGATGTATGACATCGCGGTACCGGCCGAATTGCGACTGCCCGCCGCCGATGCGCCGGCGGTTGGCCCGCACGGCACCGACAAGCCGGTGGGTGCCCGATGAAAAGGTACGAATCCGCCTACGCGGCACTGAATTGCGTCGTCGACCCCGAACTCGACCAATCCATCACCGAGCTGGGGTTCGTGCGGTCGCTCGTCGTGTCGCCGGACGGAGACGTCACCGTCCACCTGCGCCTCCCGACATCGTTCTGTTCGCCGAACTTCGCGTACCTGATGGCCTCGGACGCCAAGGACGCACTGACACAACTGCATTGGACGTCACAGGTGGTCGTTGAACTCGACGACCACCACGACTCGGCGACCATCAATGCGGGATTGGCCGCCGATGCGGGCTACCTCGGCACCTTCCGCCAAGAGGCCGAGGAGTCCCTGGATGGCCTGCGAGAAACGTTCCGCCGCAAGGCGCATGACGCGGCGATGGAGCGCTGCATGTCCGCCGTGCTGCGCACCGACGCGCGCCGGGAAACGCTGGACGACGTCCGCCTCTGCGACATTCCCTACGGTCCCGCCAAGGCGGCACTGCTCAAACGTCGCGCGGCACTCGGCCTACCGTGCACACCCGAAGCGGTAGTGCTCGTCGACCACGCCGGACGCGAATACCCGCCAGAAGAAGCCGCTTTGGCACTGCGGCGAGCCCGCTCGACCAGGATCTCCATCGAGGGAAACACCCACTTTTGCCGCGGATTGCTGCGCACCCGGTATGGGGCCGACCCGACCCACGGAGAAGGAGCACTCTGATGAGCACCATGCGTGCTGTCCAAGTCATTGGCTACCACCAGAACCTCGAAATGCGTGACGTGCCTGTACCAAAACCGACGGGACCGTTCGACGTGGTCGTCAAGATCGGCGGGGCCGGAGTGTGCCGGACCGACCTGCACATCCTGGAAGGCCAGTGGGCGGAGAAGTCCCAAGTGCAGTTGCCCTACACGATCGGCCACGAGAACGCGGGATGGGTGCACGCCGTCGGGTCGGCGGTCAGCAACGTAGCCGAGGGTGACAAGGTCATCGTGCATCCGCTGATCACGTGCGGACTCTGCCGGCCCTGCCGATCCGGTGCCGACGTACATTGCGAGGCGAGTGCCTTTCCCGGTATCGACACCAACGGCGGCTATGCCGAATATCTCAAAACCTCTGCGCGCAGCGTGGTACGGATCGACGATGGGCTCGAACCGTCGGACATCGCGGCTCTCGCCGACGCGGGCCTCACCGCGTATCACGCGGCCGCGAAGGCCGCCAGGCATCTGACGCCCCGGGACCGCTGCGTGGTGATCGGTGCGGGCGGGTTGGGCCACATAGGGATTCAGGTGCTGAAGGCGCTGTCACCGGCCGAGTTGATCGTCGTGGACCGCAACCCGGACGCGCTGAAACTTGCCGAGGTGATCGGCGCCGATCACACCGTCATCGCCGACGGGAGCCAGGTGCAGCAGGTTCGCGACCTGACCGGCGGACGCGGCGCGGAGATGGTGGTCGACTTCGTCGGCGAGGGCGGGGCGACGGCCGAGGGTGTGGCCATGTTGCGCCGCGCCGGTGACTACCACGTGGTCGGCTATGGCGAGAACATCAACGTGCCGACGATCGATGTCATCTCTACCGAGATCAACTTCATCGGCAACCTCGTCGGGTCGTACAACGACCTGTGCGACCTGATGGCGCTCGCAGCACGCGGCGCCGTCAGGCTGCATACGCAGAAGTACCGCCTGGACGACTTCCAATCCGCCATCACCGATCTCGACAACGGCAACATCCGCGGACGCGCCATCCTCATCCCCTAGAAATCAGCCGGCCGGCCGCTTCTCCAGGAGTCGGACAAGTCGCGATTTGCATTGCGGTGCGTGCGGTGGCGGAATTGCCAACGGCGTCTTCTCAACTCGCAGCACTTCAGCTCCAAAGAACCCCGCGAGTCGGTGCGATCGATCGAGCGGCACCGACGATACTAGGCCTCAGACTTGACCGAAGCCACGCAGCATCGCGGTCAGGCTGTCGACCTACAGGCCTTGACACAGCTACCACCCACGAACCCACAATTGTGAGATCACGGGGGGAGCGCCCCCATCAAGAGCGAAGGTGGAGCCAGTGGTCATCGGCATTATCGTGCTCGCTGTGATCGTGGCGATCATTCTGATCGTCGCGTTTAGCGCATTGAGCATCTACAACGGGCTCGTCCGCCTGCGGAACGCCTATAAGAACGCGTTCGCGCAGATCGACGTCCAGCTGACCCGGCGGCACGACCTCATCCCGAACCTCGTCGAGACCGCCAAGGCCTACATGGCCCACGAGCGCGGCACCCTGGAAGCCGTGATTCAGGCACGCAACTCCGCGGTCACGGCACAGGCAACCGCCGCTGCGAACCCGGGGGACCCCGCCGCCATGGGTCAGCTGGCCGCCTCGGAAGGCGCGCTGACCGGTGCGCTCGGCAGATTGATGGCACTCCGCGAGGCGTACCCGGACCTCAAGGCCAACCAGAACATGATGCAGCTCTCGGAGGAGCTGACATCAACGGAGAATCGCGTCGCCTTCGCCCGCCAGGCCTACAACGACTCGGTGATGACCTACAACAACAAGCGCGAGGTGTTCCCGTCGTCGCTGCTTGCGGGCATGTTCGGTTTCACCGCGGCCGCACTGTTCGAGGCGGCCGGTCCGGAGGTGCGCGAGGTTCCGCGCGTCCAGTTCTGATCTAGGTCATGGACTTCTTCGAGCGCCAGCGTCAAGTCCGCGCGGCGTCGAGAAGGCTGGTGTTTCTTTTCATCTTGGCCGTGCTCGCGATCACGGCGATCGTCAATCTCGCCGTCCTCGCCCCGATGGCGTCCCGGAAAGGGGTAACGCCAGAGGAGTTGGTCGGGCTGTCGGTACTCGTCAGCGGTGGGGTGCTGGTGATGATCGGCGCCGTGTCGATCGTCAGGACGTTGATGCTGCGCCAAGGCGGCGGCGTGAAGGTCGCCGAAAGCCTCGGAGGGATACGCGTGCCGGACATGCCGACGGATCCACGGCTGCGGCGTTACCGCAACGTCGTCGAAGAGATCGCAATCGCTTCCAGCACACCCGTGCCCGTGCTCTACTACCTGCCGCATGAACCGGGCATCAACGCGTTCGCCGCGGGATACACTCCCGCAGACGCGGCGGTGTGCGTCACGCAGGGCTCGCTGGAACGGCTCAACCGAGACGAACTGCAGGGCGTGATCGCACACGAGTTCAGCCACATCGTGAACGGCGATATGCGGCTGAGCCTCAAGCTCATCGGCGTGCTGGCCGGGATCACGGCGTTGTCAGTGATCGGTCGGATGCTGTGGTATTCCGGTGGCGGCCGAGGGCGCGACCGCGACAACAGCATTCCGTTCTGGCTGGTCGGGCTGGTCGTCATGGCGGCCGGCTGGATCGGAGTCTTCTTCGGACGGCTGATCAAGGCGGCGGTCTCGCGTCAGCGCGAGTACCTGGCCGACGCATCAGCGGTCCAGTTCACGCGGCAGACGAGCGGGCTGACAGGCGCACTGAAGAAGATCGGCGGGCTCGAGGCCGGCTCCCGGCTGGGCAGCCCCAAAACCGAAGACGTCAGCCATATGTTGTTCGGCGAAGGCATGAACTTCTCGGCCATCTATGCCACCCACCCGCCGCTGATCAAGCGCATCCAGGTGCTCGAACCCGGCTTCACCCCAAGCAAACTCGACGAATTGCGCCAAGGCTGGTCCTATCAGCCGCCGGACGGCCTGGCGGAGGACTCGCACATCGGCCTCGCGCAGGCACCGGTCCAGCACGCTCCGCCGCGCCGCCTCGACGCCCGCGAATACGCTGCGGCCGTTGGCAACCCGACCCCGGACGCCTACCAAGCGGGGACACGCACCCGAAAAGCGATCCCGCAGAACATCGCCGACCTTGCGCACAACTCCGCCACCGCGGTTCCGTTGATCTACGGGCTGATCTTCGACCGCAACCAGAATGTCCGACAGGCCCAATACGGAATCGTCGCTAACTATCACGGCAAGCAAGTGGCCGACGAAGCATGGCGGTTCTCAGCGGATTTGGTGCAGCTCGACCCGAGCTTGCGCCTGCCAGTCGCCTCCATCGCGTTTCCCGCTCTGCGCGGCCGCCCCGAGGCCGAGACGCGGATGATGACCTCGGTCATCGGCGAACTGATCAAGGCCGACGGTCAGATCGACATATTTGAATACTGCCTTGGCACACTCGTTTTCGTCGGCCTACACGAAGCCCTGACGTCCGGATCGCCGTGGAAGAGCAGGCGTCAGAGCCTGGCCAGCGCCCAAAATGCGATTTCCTGCCTCATTGCCGTACTGGCGCAAACCTCCAATAAGGACCCGCGCGCCGCCGCGGCGGCATTCCAGGCGGGAATCGCCGTCGCATACCCCCAGGCCCGGATCCCTTTCCTGCCAGTTCAGGACATCTTCACGCTCGAAGACGTGTGGCCGGTGATCGATGGACTGGAAGGCAACGACAAGGCGACTGTCGTTGCGGCAGTCGTGACGACGGTAATGGCCGACAGGGTCGTCACGGTGGAAGAGTCTGAGTTGCTCCGCACCGTGTGCGGCGTGCTGCACTGCCCGGTCCCGCCAGTCATCTGAGCAACCGTCGGAAAGAAACGAGGCCCCAGCCATGACAGGGAATCTGCCCGCCACCGCTCTCGAGCTGCGCTCGTTGGTGACATCCGATGGCACGCTTGAACTCTCGCTGCACGATGTTCCGGTGCCGGCCCCCGGCCCCGACGAGGTGGTGGTACGCGTGGAGGCCTCGCCGATCAACCCGTCGGACTTGGGCCTGCTCATTGCCAGTGCCGACATGACCAGCGCGACGGTAGCGGGCACACCCGAACGTCCCGTCGTCACCGCGCCTCTCGCAACGAACTCGCTGACAGCGCTGTCGGCGCGACTCGACCAGTCGCTTCCAGTGGGTAACGAGGGCGCGGGGACCGTGGTGGCCGCGGGGTCTTCCGATACGGCGCAGGACCTCATCGGAAAGACGGTCGCGATTGCGGGCGGAGCGATGTACTCGCAATACCGGGCGATCGACGCGGCCGCATGCCTGGTTCTGCCCGACGGGGTCACCGCGAGGGACGGGGCATCGTCCTTCGTCAACCCGATGACGGCGCTTGGCATGACAGAAACCATGCGCCGCGAAGGACATTCCGCCTTGGTACATACGGCCGCGGCGTCGAACCTCGGCCAAATGCTGGTGAAGCTGTGCCAGAAAGACGGCATACCGCTGGTTAATATCGTCCGCAAGCCCGAGCAAGAGTCGCTGTTGCGGTCACTCGGTGCTACCTATGTGCTGAACTCTTCAGCGCCGTCGTTCTCGACGGACCTCGTGGAGGCACTCAAGGCAACCTCTGCGACCCTCGCGTTCGACGCCACCGGCGGAGGGACGCTGGCGAGCCAGATCCTCAACGGCATGGAGCAGGCGGCCAATGCGACCGCGGCGGAGTACTCACGCTACGGGTCGAGCATCCACAAGCAGGTCTATATCTACGGCGCACTCGACACCAGTCCCACGGTGCTGACCAGGAACTTCGGGATGGCGTGGGGTGTCGGGGGATGGCTGCTCACGCCGTTTCTGCAGAGCGCAGGGGCCGAGACCTTTGGCCGGCTGCGCGCACGGGTGGCCACCGAGCTCACCACGACGTTCGCCAGTCGCTACACTCGGGAGGTCTCGCTTGCCGGCATGCTCAAACCCGACGCGTTCCACGAGTACGTCAAGCGAGCGACCGGCGAGAAATTCCTTGTGACTCCGCATATCGTTCCCTGACAACCGCGAGCAAATCGCCGGTGCAACAGCCAATATAGAGAGGTAACCGACACAGGGGTATCTGATATGAGCTCGGCGCTCGGGTTGTCGATCGGGGTGGCCAACCTCGTTGCGGCTCGCGCGGGAAGTGTCCCCGTGAGCCGACGGTCGGTGCTGACGTTGTTCGACCAACGCCCAAGTGAAGTTGGCCTGCCCGACCAAAATTCAGACTCGGGCGAAGCGGGCCTGGTGATCCGCGGGTTTGTCGAACGGGTCGGCGACCGAGTTCCGTTGGTGGCGGCCGACGGCGCGAGGTACGTCGGTGCGGCCCTGACGGTTCAAGCGCTCGACGCGATGGCACGATTGGTCGGCTACGGAAGGCCAATCGGTATTGCGGTACCCGCGTATTGGTCCGGCACTCAGACCGAGGCGCTCCGCGGCGAGTTGTGCGATCACCCTACGCTGGCCTCGAATGGTGTGGCCGCCCTGCTGGTCTCCGATGCGGTGGCCGCGACAGCAGGGCTGTCCGGTAACCCAGAATTCCCCACGAACGGTCTCGTGGCACTGTGTGATTTCGGCGCGGGCGGCGCGACCGTCACCCTGATCAAGCCCGGGGCGAACTTTCAGCAGGTCGGCGAGTCGGCCCGCCGAACGGCCTTCGCGGGTGACAACATCGACCAACTGATCGCCGATCACCTTCAGGCCAAGGCCCGTAACGCCCGCACCGCTTCCCTCAAAAACGCCATTCGAACGGGCCTGCCGGGCCTTGCGCCGCGCGATTGCCGGCGCGTCAAGGAACAACTGTCGACTATGGAGGAGACGGCGATCGGGACGGACTACGGTATCGACATACGGCTGTCCCGCAAAGACTTCGAGAAAATTGTCGCCCAAGCATTGAACCGGTTCGTTGCCTCGGTCGAGGAGACGTTGCAGCGCAACGGGATTCCGAAGGGAAGCCTGGCCGCGGCCGCAATTGTGGGCGGTGGTGGAAGCATTCCCTTCCTGCGCGCCACGCTGCAGGAGCGGCTGCGCGTTCCCGTGTTCACCACGCCCCAACCCGCGTTCACCGCCGCGATCGGCGCGGCGATGCTCGCTGGGGAGCCATCCCCTCCGGCCAGCCGCAGGCCGCCGCCCGTCGTCCCAGCGCCGCCGCCGCGGACCAATACGCCGCCGCCAGCGCCGCGCACGCCGCCGCCGGCGCCCCGCACGCCGGCGCCCCGCACCCCGCCGCCGCGGGCCAATACGCCGCCGCCGGCGCCCCGCACGCCGCCGCCGAGGCCCCCCTCCCCGCCGCCCATGCCCAGCGCCCCTCCGACGGTTGCCGGCAGTCACGGGACCCAAACCGCCCCAACCGCATCCACCGGCGACCGCGTCGAGGGGCCCTCGCCTCCCCACAGCGCCCTGGCCTGGTCGGAAGCCGCCGGTACGGGCGGCGAACCCGTCCCGTACACCGGCCCCGACCACGCGGACGAACCCGTCGTGGAATCGGCCGCTGACCATGAGGAGCAGCCTGAGGAGGATCGCGACCACCCGGCCGAACTCGGCAAGCTGCCCTGGTACAAGCGCTCGGCCCTGGTCTTGACGGTCGTCGGTGCCCTCGTCGCGGTGCTCGCGGCGGTGGGTTTGGCGCTCGGCCTGGTGGGTTTCGGCAAGAAGGCCCCGGGCGGCACGCCCACGCCGAGTTCGACCGAAACATCGCAGACAACGACCGAGGCCACCCTGAGCAGCGCCACGACCACCACCACCGAGGCGCCATCGCCCACTCCCGAGCCGTCGGACACGTCGACGTACGTCCCGCCGCCGACCTCGTATGTCCCGCCCCCGCCGACGAGGACCAACCCGCCGCCGTCGACCACGCCGTCGCAGAAGCCGACCCGGTCATCGCAGACACCGTCGCCGTCGCCTTCGACAAGCCATCACGTGCCGTTCCCGCCGTTCCAGCCACCCACTCCCAAGCACTAGTGCTGTCCCGTGCTCGCGAGCGAGCGCAGATGTGCGGCGACACGCCGCGCTGACCGGCATTGTGTGCACAGTCAGGTTGTCGCGCAAAGGCGGGCAAACCGGCACATGGTTCCCGGGCCGACGACAGAGTGACAGAGGGGGCCATCCAACCGCCCGGCTTCCTCCCCAAGCGTGGGAGCGTGGGCGCTCTTGTCAGCGACGCCCTAGCCGCGTCAGCGACTGGTCGCGATGTGGTTGAGCAAGTCCCGCGCGGCCCCCGCCGGCGGGGCCTGGGCGCCCAACCAGATCGCACGCAGGTCCCGTCGCAGATCCAGATCCGCAACGGGAACGGCCCGCAGACGACCGTGGTTGAGGTCGTCGCTGACGGTGAGCCGACTCATCACCGCCGGACCGGCACCCTCCAGTACAGCCGCGCGAACCGCTGCGGCAGAAGCGAATTCGAGCGGATGAGCGGCGGGGGACTGGTCGCCGTCCAGCGTCTCCTCGGTGCCCAGCAGCAGGCGCCACCCCGACTTGCGTGATACCAACGGCGTCTGGCGAAGCTCGGCCACCGTAATCGGAGCCGACCGCCGCACCCACTTGTGATCGGGCGGCACGACGAGGACCAGCTCGTCGCGCCCGATGACCCGGCTGCGCAACCCGCGCAGCGCGCCGCGGGTCTCGATGAAGCCCAGCTCCGCGCGCCCGTCGCGCACCGCGGCGATCGCGCCCTCACTGTCGGTGGCGTCGAAGCTGACCTCCGGCGCGATCCCGCCGCGCCGCAGGGCTGCCGCCTGCAGCGACACCAGCCAGCGGGGCAGCAGTTGCTCGGCCACCGTCTGGCTTGCGGCCACCTTGAGCCGGCTGCGACGCTCGGCGCG
The DNA here is from genome assembly GCF_059812195.1 of Mycobacterium sp. NGS68. Lineage (NCBI taxonomy): Bacteria > Bacillati > Actinomycetota > Actinomycetes > Mycobacteriales > Mycobacteriaceae > Mycobacterium > Mycobacterium sp. NGS68. The sequence goes on from NZ_JCALCE010000008.1 coordinate 102,110, forward strand.
CAAGGACGCCAGCCCGGCGTCGACGCGCTGCGCGACATCGAGCACCTGGTCCGCCCACTCGGCGACGACCTCACCGGCCGCGGTCAGCTGCGTGCCCCGCGTCGTGCGTGTCACCAGGCGCACGCCGATCTGGGATTCGATCGACGTCAGCCGCGCCGAGACGGCCTGCTGACTGATCCCCACTTCCCGGCTGGCCGCGCTCAGGCTGCCCATGCGGGCGATAGCCGACAACACCTCGAGTGCGGAAAGTTCAGGCATCCGCGCGCTTAACGCCACGCCTGATGGTACAAGGCGGGCTTGTATCGCGGCAAGCATATGACGGCTATCGCGACCCCGTCGCCGGATGAACGATCGATGCCATGAACACTGCAATCGGCTTCCTGGGCCGCTTCATCGCCGGCGCGCTGCTGGCCATCGCGATCGCGGTTGGTTTCGCGGCCGCCAGCCACGCCGACGACAACCGGCCGCCCGTCTCAGCTCAACCGTGCGCGGTGATCCATGTGTAGGTGAAGCGTTGCCCCGCGGGAATGCTCTTCGCCAAACCAGCCGCGATGGACTTCTCGAATCTGCTTCCCATCAAAGGGATTCTGACCTCGACTTGGCCTGCATAGCGCGCTTGCGTGCCGTCGTTCACGGGCGTTAGCCATGCCTGCGCGCGGCCCGAGCCCAACCCGGGTGAGGGCGAGACGCTGACCTGCCCTTGCGCCCGACCGTCGCCGACGGCCCGCCACGTTTCGCGCTGCACCAGCCTCAGCTCGCCGGGAATCAGCTTGGCTACCGCGCCCGGCAGCAGATGGCGACCCAGCTGCTGGGTGAAGCGCACGGCCACGGTGCCGTCGGCGTCGACGCTCAGCGAATTTAACGTGGTGTCGACGTCACCAAGCGCGACGCGGGCCAGCCAGTAGTCCTCGCGGGCGTACGCCCGAAGGATTTGTTCGACGCTGGCGGGCGACTCGGTCAGGATTTCGAACGAGCGCGGCATGGCAGACCACAGTACCCACCGTGTGAAGCACTTCACATCTGCGCGGCAATCGGGAACTGATTAAACTAGCTAAGTGTTAAACTAGCTAATAACCCATAGACGTATTGGAGAACAATCGTGCCCCGCACAGACAACGACACCTGGGACCTGGCCAGCAGCGTCGGCGCGACGGCGACCATGGTGGCCGCCGCCCGCGCGATCGCGACCAGGGCCGACAACCCCGTGATCAACGACCAGTTCGCCGAACCGCTGGTCAAGGCCGTCGGCGTGGACTTCTTCACGCGGTGGGCGACCGGCGACCTGGACGCCGCGGACGTCGACGACACCGAGTCCACCTGGAAGCTCGAGCACATGCCCGCGGCGATGGCCGCCCGCACCCGGTTCTTCGACTCCTTCTTCCAGGACGCGACACAGGCCGGCATCCGCCAGGCGGTGATCCTCGCCTCGGGCCTGGATGCCCGCGCGTACCGGTTGGACTGGCCCGCCGATATGACGGTTTTCGAGATCGACCAGCCGCAGGTGATCGCCTTCAAGACCACCACGCTGCAGGGCCTGGGCGCTGAGCCGAAGGCCGAACTGCGCACGGTCGCAATCGATCTCCGTCAGGACTGGCCCGCCGCACTGCGGGAGGCCGGCTTGGACACCAGCAAGCCGACCGCCTGGATCGCCGAGGGGTTGTTGGGGTATCTGCCGCCGGAGGCCCAGGACCGCTTGATGGACAACATCACCGCGCTCAGCGCCGAGGGCAGCCGGCTGGCTGTCGAGGCCATCCCGGATCGGCCGGAGCGGGACACCGAGCAGGCACGCGAGATGATGCGCCGCTCGACCGCCAAATGGCGTGACCACGGTTTCGAGTTGGATTGGGAAGACCTCGGTTTCGAGGGTGAGCGTAAGGACGTCGCGGCGTATCTCGATGGCCTCGGTTGGCGATCGGTCGGCAGGCTGATGAGCGAGCTGTTGGACGAGAGCGGTCTCGAGGCGGGCCCGCGGACCAACGACTCGGTGTCAATGGCGGACACCGTCTACTACGCCTCGGTGCTGGGGTCGAACTAGTCAGCTGCGTGATCGGCGCACCCGCGAAGATTCGCTGTGGACTGAGCGGGAAGACTGAACGGGTGGCCGAGGGCGTTGACGCATTCGAGCAGCTCGTGGGGCTGCTGAACTATCCGATGTTCGTCGTCACCACGCGTGCCGAGGACGTCAAGGCCGGCTGTCTGGTGGGTTTCGCCAGTCAGACCAGCATTCATCCGCCGCGATTCCTGGTGGGTCTGTCCAAAAAGAATCACACTTTTCGGGTGGCCGCCGACGCCACCCACCTCGCAGTGCACATCTTCGACCGCGAGCATTTCGACGTCGTGGAATTGTTCGGCAGCCTGACCGGCGACGAGGTCGACAAGTTCAGCCGCTGCTCCTGGCATGCCGGACCCGCGGACACCCCCATCCTCGACGACGCGGCCGCGTGGTTCGTCGGCAAAATTCTTGACCGGTTCTCCCTCGGCGACCACGTGGGGCATCTGCTGGAACCGGTGGCCGGCGACCCTCCGAACGAGCTGGAACATTGGGTGTCGTTCGGCGACGTTCAGGACCTAGAGCCAGGCCACGAGGCATGACGCGAATCGGTGTCGTCGGTGGCATCGATGAGCTCGCGGCGTTCTACGCCGAGCCTCCGACAGGCGTTCGGGCCAACATGATCTTCAGCGCCGACGGTGCCGCCGCGTTTGGTGGCCGCGCCGGTCCGCTGTCGTGTCGCACGGACCAACAGCTGCTGAAAATCCTGCGGGGCTTCGCCGACGTGATTCTGGTCGGCGCCGGCACCGCCCGCGCCGAGAACTACGGCCCGGTGCGGCTCAGCGGAGTGGACACGCGACCCCCGATCGCGGTGATCAGCCGCAGCGGTCGTCTGCCGGACAGGCTGTTCAGCGATCCCGGCCAGCAGCCGATCCTGGTGACGTGCGCGCAAGCGGCGCACAGTGGTGCCGATCAGCGGTGCCGTGTTTTGGTCGCCGGGGAGGACTCGGTGGACGTCGCGCGCGCTGTGGCGCGGCTGGGGGAGAAGGGGATGGGCCGCATCCTGTGTGAGGGCGGACCGACCCTGCTCGACGAGCTGGTGGACGCCGACCTGCTCGACGAGCTCTGCGTCACGCTCGCACCCAAGCTCGCCGGAAGCCAGCCGGTGGGCCAGCGAGCGCCTTCACAGTTGACCGTGCCGACCGCGATGCGGCTCGAGCACGCGCTGGTGCACGACGATTATCTGTTTCTGAAATACCGCCGCTGACTTAGCGATCGAGCTCGTCAAAGCGAGCTAACGCCGCGTCGAGGTCTGTCTCGTCGAAGATCTCGCAGCTGCTGATGAGGTCGCCTTCGACCGTGAAGAGGTCGATCATTCGCCACTCGACGTTCAAGCCCTCTGTCGAGGTCCCCAACACCGCAGAGGTGACGACCGCTCCGACGTCGCTCAGCCGGTGCACAGCCTCCATATAGATGCTGATGTCCGGCGTGAGATCCCAGACGGCACGGATGGAGTCGGTGAGATCGTTCGCATCGATCGTTACCAGCGGCCGGTGGTCAATGTAGATCCAATCCGGTGTCGTTGCGGGAAGTTCGTGCCGGTTGAATCCGGCGAAGAATCCCAAATTCACCGACCAGGTGTGCGCGTGTGCCGCGGCCTCGCCGGCTAGGTAGCGAGCGTCGAGTTCCTCGAAGGCGGCGTCGATGTCGTCGACGTCGAATGAGATGGCTGCGACGAGTTTGCCGTCGGCGTTGATTTCGCCGATGCCGAGCAGCTCAGCAACAAATGCCTCAGACCCCTGCTCGCGGAACGAGAAATGGCAGTGCAGCAGGACGAGTCGCTCGCCGCGGATCGCGATGGGGGTCGACGCAACATCCGTCATCGATAGGCCCGCGATCGCCTGTAAGTCCGCGATCTCTGCTTCACGACCATGTCGGACTCCCGCCCCTACCATTCGGCGGCGGTCGTCCTGAATAAAGTTGTCCGCCAAGGTCATCGCGATGTGGTCCCAGTCGCGACCCGCGATGCACGCCAAGAACCGTTGAGTGACTTGGCTTGCCGCGTTTTTCAGTCGTTGCGTCGGCGCGTGCAGTTCCTCGAAGCGGGCGAGCGCGGCCTCGGGGTCCGCGTCGTCGAACATCTCACACCGGCTGATTTCAGTGCCCTCGACGGCAATGACATCGGTCATGCGCCACTCAGCGTCGAAGCCCTCTCGCGAGGTCGTTCGAACCACAAGGGTGACGACGGCGCCCACTTCGGTCAGCCGGTGAACGGACTCCACGTAGATAAGATTGTGCGCTGTGTCATCCAATGCGGCACGGAGGTATGCCGTCAGGTCACCGGATTCGATCGCAGCGAACGGCCGATGATCGATATCCACCAAGTCAGTTGCCGTCGAGGGTATTTCACCTCGATCAAGCGCGGCGAATGAGTCCGCGATCACCGACCAGGTCTGCGAGTATCCGGCAGCCTCGCCCGCGATGTACCGGGCGTCGAGTTCTGCGAAGGCGGCGTCGATGTCGTCGGGGTCGAAGGTGACGTACGCCGCAATCTGCTCGTCGGCGTTGATCTCAATGATGCTGAGTGCCTCGGTGAGAAATTCCTCTGGTTCTTGATCGCGGGTTGCAAAGCTGTTACGCGCGAGGACAAGGCGTCCTCCGCGGGTCGCTATGAACGTCGGGGTCACGTTGGTCCACAGGTCGGCGATCGCTTGCACGTCGACGATCCACGCGTCCCGACCTTCTCGGACTCCCGAGCCCACCACGCGACGGCGATCGTCATTAATAAAATTGTCGGCAACCATCTTCGCGATGGCGTTCCACTCGCGTGCCGCGAAGTGCACCAGGAAGCGCTCGCTCAAATGGGTTGCCGCGTTTTCGAGCCGCCGCGTCGGGCGGTTTAGTTCGTCGAAGCGGGCGAGCGCGGCGTCGAGGTCTGCCTCGTCGAATACTTCGGCGCGGCTGATGAGGCCGCCTTCGACAGTGAACATGCCGATCATCCGTGTTTCTACGTCACAGTCCTCGTGCCAAGTGCCGTTCAACACTTGGGTGATGACGGCTCCGTGTTCGCTCAGCCGATGCACGGCTTCGATGTACACGCGAACCTCCGCAGTGAGGTCCAACACGGCACTAAGAGATGCGGCGAGGTCAACTCCCTCGATCGAAACGATCGGTCGATGATCGATGTAGACCGGATCCGGAGTTGTCGCGGGAAGTTCTTCACGGTTGTAACCCACGAAAGACTGCGCAATCACCGACCATGTCTGCGCGTTTGCGGCCGATTCGCCGGCGAGGTAGCGGGCGTCGAGTTCGGCGAAGGCGGCGTCGACGTTTTCGAGGTCGAAAGCGATGTACGCGGCGATTCTCTCGTCCGCGTCGGTTTCGGCTACACGGAAGACCTCGGTATGAAATGCATCGGGGCGGTGGCTTCGCCCCGAGTAGAGGGTGCGAACGAGGGCGAGTCGCTCGCCGCGGACTGCGACGACCTGCGAGGTCATCTTCGCAACGCCGACCTCCGCGATCGCCCGCAGATCCGCGAGTTCGGCCGCGCGGGTATCGCCCTCACGGTGCAGTCCCCGCCGACGATCTTCGACCCGAAGGTCTTCGATGAGTAGCGAATTCAACTCGTCCCAGCGCCGGCCCGCAAAGATCTCGTTGAATTGGGCGTCAGCCCGACTTGCGGCGTTTCCGAGGGGCGCCCGAAGCAGCGTCTCGAACGTGTCGATCGCGGCGTCCAGGTCCGCCTCGTCGAAGACCTCGCAGCGGTTGATCAGCTCGCCTTCGACTGTCAGGGCAGCGATTCCCCGCCACTCGGCGTCAAGGCCGTCTTGCGACGTCTCGTGCGCCGCGTAGGTCACAACTGCCCCAAATTTGTTCAGCCGGTGTACAGCCTCGACATAGGTGGTGGTGTTCTGGCTACGGTCCTTTCCCGCGCCGATGTATGCGATCACATGATCAGGGCCGAATGCTGCTTCCCTTCGGTGATCGACCGTCACCCAGTCGTGCGTCGTCGCTGGAACTTCGTGTCGGTTGAGCGCTGCGTACGCCGCGGCGATGACCGACCACGTCTGCGCTTGCTCGGCCGCCTCGCCGGCGATGTAGCGCGCGTCGAGTTCGGCTATGGCAGCGTCGATGTCGTCGGGGTCGAATGCAACCCCAGCAGCGAGCCGGTCGTCCGCGTTGATCTCGTGGACGATGGGTACCTCCGTGACGAACCCCTCACGTCCCTGATCGAGGCTTGACAAACCGATGCGTGTGAGCGCGAGGCGCTCACCGCGGGTCGCAATGACGGTCGAAGTCCGGTTACGCCATAGTTCGGCGCGTGCTCGCATGTCGGCGAGGTGGGCGTCTCGACCGTACCGGACTCCGGAGCCGACCACCCGACGGCGATCGTCACTGGAATAGTTCTCGACCAATACCTGAGCCATGGCCTGCCAGTCGCCCGCCGCGTAGTAGGCCGTGAAGCGTTCTACCACTTGGCTTGCCGCATTCTCCAATCGCGGCGCCGGACGGGACAGCTGTTCGAACGTGGCGATCGCGACGTCGACGTCTGCCTCGTCGAAAACTTCCATTCGGTCGATGAGGTCGCCTCGCAGGGTGAGAAGGGTGATGACCCGCCACTCGGCCTGGAATCCCTCCGACGAGGTTTCGCGCGTCACCGAGGTAACAACTGCTCCGACGTCGTTCAGGCGATGTACTGCCGCAACCGAATTGCGCAAGTCCGGCATGGCATCCCAATTGACGAGTAACGCAGACGCATCACCGGGTGCGAACGATATCCCCCGGCGATGATCGATGTTCGTCCAGTCGGGTGTCGTCGCCGGATGCTCGCGCCGATTAATCACGGCGTAGGCCCGCGTAATTGCCGACCACGTGCGCGCGTACGGTGCGGCTTCGCCCGCCAGGTACCGCGCGTCCAGCTCCGCGACAGCGGCGTCAATGTCTTCCGGGTCGAACACGAGGCGCGTCACGGCCCGTTCGTCTGAGTCGAGTTCGATGACGTCGAGGGCAGGCCCTTGGAATCCGCCTGGGCCTTGGTGGTGGTCCCAGGTTTCGACGCGGCTGAGGACGAGACGCTCGCCTCGTATCGCGAGAGGTTCCGATGCCACGTCGATCCCGACCTCGGCCAGCGCGGACAGTTCGGCGATCAAGGCATCTGGGCCGACGCGCCGGCCGGAGTTGACCACACGGCGCCGGTCGTCGGACACAACATTGGCGGCCAGCGATTCGGCTATGGCGGACCACTCGCGTGCCGCATAGCACGCCATGACTCGCTCGTACAGTCGGCTGGCCGCGTTATCCAGCCGCCGCTTCGGACGACTCAGCTGATCGAACTGTGCGAGCGCCACGTCCAGGTCTGCCTCGTCGAACATCTCGTACCGACTGGACTTTTCACCTTCGACTGCGAATATGTCGACCGACCGCCACTCGGCGTCGAAGCCGTCCACCGACGTACCAATTCCGGCTCGGGTGACGACGGCCCCGAAGTCGCTCAACCGATGCACGGCCTCGATGTAGATGTTGACCGCTTGCATGTGATCGAAGGCGGCGCGGATGTAGGCGGTCATCTCACCCGGGGCGACCGATGCGGCCCGCCGATGGTCGATGTTCACCCAATTCGGTGTCGTTGCGGGCATTTCGCGGCGGTTGAGTGCCGCGTAGCCGGCCGTGATGGCAGACCAGACGCGCGCGTGCGCGGCCGATTCGCCGGAGACGTAACGCGCGTCGAGTTCGTCGAAGGCTGACTTGAAGTCATCGTGGTCGAACACGACGTGCGCCGCGAGCCGGTCGTGGGCGTCGATCTCTGCGAGCCGGAGAATTTCGGTCCGGTATGCCTGCGACTTGTCGCCTTGGCCCCACCAGACGACACGGACGAGGGCCAGGCGTTCGCCGCGGATCGCAAGGACTTGCGAGGTCGCGCCTTTCACCCCTAAGTCCGCAATCGTCCGGGCCTCCGCAAGCACCGTGGCTCGGCCCTCGCTCTGCCGTTGAAACCCCCGGCGCCGGTCCTCGACATGGATGTCGTCGGCGAGCAACCCGCTCATCTCGTGCCAACGCTTCTCCGCACCGAGCGCATTCATCTTGTCGTCGGTGCGGCTCGCGCGATTCGCGAGCCGCCTTGTCTTCGAGGGTGATTCCTCAAAACGGGCGTGCGTGGCGTCGAGCTCGGCGAGCGCGGCGTCCATGTCGTCGATGTCGAACGACATCTGCAGTGCGAATCGCCCGCCCTCGTCGATGCCATACAGCATGAGAATTTCGTCGTGCGGCGCTCCAAGGCTCACGTCGGCGCTGCCCAACGCCAACCGAGTGAGAGCGAGGCGCTGACCTCGCACGGCGACAACAACGACTGAGATGAGACGTACCTCGCCCGTCTCGTGAAGTCGCCGCATCTGACTCAGCCACCCGTCCGGGAGGTCATGTTGAGTAAAGCCGACCAACTTCCGGCGACTCCCGGCGACGGCATCGGGCGCCCAAAGCCGCTCGTACTCTTCCCAAGCCTTCTGATCTACAGCAGCCACAGCCCGCCTGATGGTTCGCACGCAGGTGTTGTCCGGCTCGACAGCCGGTGCTTCAGGTGGGGCCTGGGCAGTCGTGACAACGCGCTCACCGAGAACCGATCGCGCCATTTCCGTAAGTGCTGCAGCGCCTTTCCGCTCGTACAGGTCGACGGCGCGCTCGGCTGCGGCTCGCGCACCCGCGTAATCGCCGGCGGAGCCCAAAACCGTTGCCAGGGTGAGGCATGCGTCGCCGTGATCAACCAGCGCGTCCGTGCGTTCGGCCAGGCTGACGGCGGCCTCGGCCACTCGGCGGGCCTCATTGTGGTCACCAGAGCGCGACAGCAGGTGCGCCCGCAGCGTGCGCCAGGCGATGGACGCCTTCAGCGCATGTCCGGCGAGTCGCTCACTCTCCGAACACAATTCGGTGGCCTCGGCCTCCCGATCGAGCGCGAGACACGCGCGCCCCAGCAGCGCGGCGGTCTCGGCGGCGTCGGCGTCCAGGCCCATGCGCCGAAAACCGTTGTAGGCCTGACGCAGATGCGGCTCGGCCGCAGCGGGATCGTCGGCGACGAGCTCGACGATGCCGGCGAACTGCTCGACTTCGAGTACGGCATGACGCAAGCCGAGTTCGGTGACCGTGCGCCGCGCCGAGTCGATCATCCGTCGGGCCGCGGCGGAACGACCACGGAAGGCCTCCAGGATGGCCTGGCACCGCGTCGATGTCGCCTCGACGGCGGGGGAGTCGGTGGTGATGCGCAGCAGCCGTACGACATCCAGGCACCGGCCACCCGCCCGCGGAACAGGGTTGGGGCCCCACAGCGCCGCCAGCGGCGCACCGGCGAGCACCGCGTTCACCCGGCGGTGCTCACGCGCGCGTCGCGCCGCCGTCAGGGCGTTGTCCAGGGCGATTTCGCAGTCGGCGATCCGCCCAAGTCGGGCCAGGCACCCGGCGCGGACGGTGTGGGCGTTGGCTTCCCCTGCGGCGTCGTCGAATCCGGCCAACCGGTTGGCCGCCGCGGCTAACGCGACCTCGACCTCATCCAAACGCTCGGGGTGGATCAGCATCGACAGCTGGCCGTCGAAGCAGGTCGCCCAGGCGGCCAGGCGTGCGGAATCCACTGTTGCCGACTGTAATTGGGCCACCGCGGCCGCCGCCGAAGTCACATCACCCGCGGCCAGCAGCGCCTCGCAGCGGGCAACCAGCAGCAGCGCGACCTGCTCGTCGCGGTCGGGCAGCTCGTCGTCGATCTCTTCCAGCGCGTGCAGGGCGCGGTCGTACAGGTCGGCCGCGCCTTCGTACGCGAGGCGGGCCATCGCCTGGTCCGCCGCCCGCCGGCAGTACTCGACGGCCTTGACCGCGTTACCCGCCCAAGCACATTCGAAGTAATGGTAGGCGAGTTCGGCCACGAGCTCGTCGTCGGCGCCGGGCTGGGTCTCCAGCGTCGCGGCGATGCGCTGGTGCAGGCGCATGCGCCGCACGGACGCCAGCTCCGCGAGTAACGACTGCCGGACCAGCGCGTGGTTGAAGCGGTAGCGACCACCGGGCTCCTCGATGACGATGCCGGCCTTGGCCGCCTCGTCGAACGCGTCGATGAGGTCGCCGCCGACCACCTGCTCAACCAGCTCCAGCCCGAACCGGCTGCCCACGACCGCGGCCGCGGACAAGGCTTTGTTGGTCTCCGCCGAGAGCCGGGACAGCCTGCGGCTCACGGCTTCCCGAACGCCCTGCGGCAGGGTGCTCTGATCCCACACGCCGCCGCTCTCGTCGACGTGGCGCAGGGCCTCGATGAGAAAGAAAGGATTGCCGCCCGTGACCGAGGCCAACGCGTGGGCGAGTTCCTCGTCGTCGTAACCGGCCTCGGCGACGTAGGCGGTGACGTCGTCCTTGTCGAGACCGCTCAGGCTCAACCGCTTTGCGGTGCCGTCACGGTGCAGGTCGGCCAGCATCGCCGCCAGCGGGTGGGACCGGTCCAGGTCGGTGCTGCGGTACGTGCCGACCACCTGCACGCGGGCGCGGTCGCCGAAGCGCAACAGATGGCGCAACAACAGCAGCGTCGGCTTGGCTGCCCAGTGCAGGTCGTCGAGGATCAGGACGACCGGCGCCGCCGCGGACGCGATCTCCAACAGCGCGACGACGGCATCGAACAGTGCGTAGCGTTCGGTGTCGGGGTCGGCGCGGGCCGGGGCAGCCAGATCGGGGACGAAGTCGGGCAGCCCGGGGACCAGCGGGAGCAGTGCCTCGACGCCGCGCAGTCCCCGCAGTCGCTCCGGGCCGACGCACGGCACCAGCCAACGCAGCGCTTCCGCGAACGGCTGATAGGGAGCGCCGAGGTCCTCGTCGCACCGGCCGTACAGCACCGCCGCCCCCTGCCCATACGCGCGTTGGGACCATTCGCCGGCCAGGCGCGTCTTGCCGACGCCCGGTTCACCGGCGATCAGTACCGCGTGCGTGCCGCGGGTCCGCCACGCCGAGACGAGCTGTTCGAGTTCGGGGCCGCGGCCGACGAAGGGGCCGGGGCCGATCAACATCGGGGGCAGGGCGGGCCGGGACATCGGGACATCGACCGGCTGCGGTTGCGGTGCGGCATCGAGTCGCAGTTCGAAGACATGCTCAGGGCGTGCCAGGTTTTTCAGCTGCCGCGTCCCGAGGTCCGCGAGCACGACATCGTCGGGCAGCGAGTCGATGACGAGTTCGGCAAGGGCCCCCGAGCACAGGATCTGGCCGCCGGTGGCCAGCGACCGCAGGCGCGCGACGCGGTTGACCGCCCGGCCGAAGTAGTCGCCGTCGCGGAACTCGACCTCGCCGGTATGCAGCGCCACACGAATCCGCATGGGCTCGGCCAATGTCCACGGTTCGTGGCCGATCGCGTCCTGCAACTCGATGGCCGCGGCCGCCGCGCCGGACGGCCGTTCGAAGACCGAGAACGTCGCGTCGCCCTCACCGCGCGTCTTGATCAGTCGGCCGCCGCGCGACGTGACGACCTGTTCGACGAGCTCGTCGTGGCGTGCGAGCGCGGCGGCCATGGCCTCGGCATCCGCCTCCCACGCGGCGGTCGATCCCTCGATATCGGTGAGCAGGAACGTCACCGCCCGCGTCACCGACGGAAGGCGTTGTGCCACGGCAACATCCAGCGAGGCATCCTGCGCGACGATCGCCGCTTCCAGCCGCCGCAGCTCAGGCCCGGGGTCCACGCCCAATTCCTCGGCCAGCAGCGACCGCGCCCGCTGATACGCGCCGAGCGCCTCCCCCTGCCTGCCCGCGCGATACAGGGCCAGCATCAGCTGGCCCCAGCGCCTTTCGCGCAGCGGCGCGTCGGCCACCGCCGCCTCGAGGTCGCCGATGACCTCCGCGGCGCGACCGGTCGCCAGCAGCGCGTCGGCCCGATCCTCCGCGAGCGCCGCGTGGCCCTCGATCCAGCGGGTCTTCTCGGAAAGGCCGCGCCGGCCGTCGGGCAGCTCGGGAATTCCGCGCCAGAGGGTCAGCGCCTCCTCGAAGCGGGCGACGGCCTGGCCCGTGTCACCCGCGGCGGCCGCGTCACGTCCCGCCCGGGCGGCGGCCTTGTAGCGCGAGGCGTCAACATCCGCGCCGGCCAGTTTCCAACCCGTCCCTTCGGTCAACACGAAGCCGTCGCCCAGGGTGCGACGCAGCGCGGAGATGTGGGTCTGCAGGGCCTTGGCGGCGGTGCGGGGCGGATCGGAGCCCCACAGCAGCTCGACCAGCGTGTCGGCGGGCACGATCGATCCGTTATGTAGGCCGAGCATCGTGAGGAGGGCGCGGGGTTTGGCGCCCGGGATGATGACGGGCGCGCCGTCCTGCCGGACCCGCAGAGGTCCCAAAACCCCCAGTTCCACCGATGGAAGCGTACTCACAAAGTGATCGTCGGTGGGACGAATCAATGCATGGTCAAGATCCGGTAAAGGTCGTCGGCTCCCGCCGTCCGGGTTCGCGCAGCGCTGTCACGCTCGCGGGCCACAAGCTCACCCCACCGGGCGGAACGGCCGTTCCTCGATGTCCTCGCCGATGACCAGGGCCGTGCCGGGGGGCACTTCGCGCCACACCCCGGGCAGCTCGGTCAACGGTTCGGAAACCACCACCCGCGCGTCGTCGCCGAAGTGCGCCAGTCGTTCGCTGTCGGGGTAGAGCATGCGCACCGAGTTCGGATCCTCGCTGACGAACAGCGTGTTCACCTCCGGTCCGCTCGCATAGCGGACCGCGTAGAGGCGCGCCCCGTCGCTGACGCCGACCGTCATCTGTAGCGCGGGTTCGTCCACGCCGGCCGCGACCGCCGCCGCTTCGACGAAACCCGCCATCCGGGCGATCCCCCCGATCGGGTCGTCGGCGAGGCCGAAGGTGAGCGCGAGGTGAAACATCAGCTCCGAATCCGTGGATCCGGCGATGTTGCCGAACAGGTCGGGTCGCACGGCGAACAGCAACTCGCGCCGTATCCGCTGATATCCGCCGACGTGTCCGTTGTGCACGAACAGCCAGTTGCGGTAGCGGAACGGGTGGCAGTTGGTCTGCTGCACCGCCGTCCCGGTGCCCGCGCGCACATGGGCGAGGAATAGCCGGGTGCGAATCTCGGTGGCCAGCTCCAGCAGGTTCTGATCACCCCACGCCGGGGTCACGCTGCGGAACAACGCCGGCTCGCAACGGTGCTCGTACCAACCGAGTCCGGTGCCGTCGCCGTTGGGAATCTCCATGTTCGGTGCGTGCCGGGCGCTCTGCTCGATCAGCGAGCGCTCCGGGTCGTGCAGCAGTTCTCGGGGCGCGATCGGCGCGCCAAGGTACGCAACCCACCGACACATCAGTGCCTCCTATGCCAATGCGGCCGTCTCGCGGATCACCTTATGCACGAACGCCAGCTTGCGGACCACCGCGGCCGGGATCTCGAACGGGTAGAGCGGATTCTTGCCCATCGCGGTGTTCACCCGGTTGAAGCACAGCGACAACCACTTCCAATCGTCCAGCAGTTCCTCGATCGACGCGCGTTCATAGGATTCGCGCGGAACGACGTCGCCCGGCTGTCCGAAGCGGACTCTGTCGGCGTGCAGGACCAGGCCGGACTCGCGAGCGGTGTCGACGGTGCCGGTGATGTGCAGATAGTGGGCGAAGCATTCGGCGAAGTCCTCCCACGGGTGCATCGTCGCGTACTCGGAAATGTAGGCGTCGGCCCAGCCCGCCGGGGCGCCGAATTTGTAGTGCCGTGCGATCTCCTGTTGATAGTCGGCGCGTTCGTCGCCGAAGATCTCGCGGCACTCGTCGAGATAGCGCGCGGCGCCGGGCCCGCTTTCGACCAGAATGCTTTGGTAGTAGTGGCCGACCTCGTGGCGAAAATGGCCCAGCATGGTGCGATAGGGCTCTCCGAGGTGGACCCGCAGGGACTCGCGGTAGGCGTCCAGCGACTCGACGAGATCGATGGTGATCACCCCGCCGGCGTGCCCGATCGTCACCCGTCCACCGCCGCTGTAGCTGGACAACAGGTCGAACGCCAGACCGCCGTCCTTGCGCCAGTACGGGTCGACCGGCAGGCCGATGTCGACCAGCTGATAGATCAAGCGCCGCAACGCAATCCCGGTTGGCGCCAGCTTTTCCAGCGCGATGGTGTCGTCGGCGTCCGGCTCGCGGCGGACGAGGGAATCGGCCAGGCACCGTCCTCGTTTGCCGCCCAGTTCCTGTTCGTTCGGCACCAGCCAGTTGCAGCCGAGGTCGGCCGCCTTCGCACAGGCAATCCAGGTTTGGCCGTCGATCACCGCGGCGCCCGACGCCGTCGCCACCATGCTGCGGCTTGGGGCGTGCAATCCCAGCTCCGCCATGCAGTTCGGGCAGCGCCGCGATTCGAACGGGACGAAGCCTCGGCATCGGGGGCAGGCGAACGCGTGCACGGACTTCATCGTGGCAGTCCGTGTGTGCCCGCCGCTAGAGGTTGCCCGCGCCGCGCGCGACGCGAGCGCGGCGGTGGCGATCGCGAGACATAAACTACGGCGCCATTACCCGGCGTGTCGTCGCAGCCGTTTAAGTGTCGAGGGTTTGTAAGGATCGCGCTGCAATGGCGTGCCCTCGCCGAGCGTTTGGTGATGAACATTGGGCGAAACAAACGGCGGCGGGCGCGAGTATGCTCCGACGCATGACTGCAGCTCAACTGGCGATTGTGATCGGTGTATCGCTTGCGATGCTGGCAGCGATCGTCATTGTGATGCGGCGCGCGACCCAGCGCGAACGTCGAATCATCGAGCGACGCCACGCGGAGTGGGTCGCCGGCGGCAGCAATCCCGACGAGAAGCCGAATTTCTATTCGGGTCCGGATTCGGGTGGGACCAATTACACGGTGTAGCCGATTTAAGTAGTCAACTACTGAGGCCCGCCCAGTCGACGCAGGGGAGGCTCGGTGGGTTGGAGGCTACGGTCATGTCGTACGCGAGCATCGCGAACCTGTCCTCGGGGGAGTTGCCACGATAAGCACCAGGTCCCGCGGTGATCGCCAGTACGCTGCTGACGTGCGCTTGTCGTGGCCGTTGGTGGGCCGCTCAACGGGGATGCGAACCATCGAAGCCGCCATGGTGGCTTCGGATGCTTCCGGGATCGTCGTCTGCGGCGCGGCGGGTGTGGGCAAAAGCCGCATCGCCCGTGAGGCGTTGTCGGCCGCGGTGTCACAAGGATTCGAAGGCCGGTGGGCGGTCGGCACATCGGCCGCGCGGGCAATTCCGCTGGGTGCCTTCACGGCGTGGGCGCAGCCGGGTGTGACCGACACCCTGCAGTTGCTGCGGGGTGTGATGGAGTCGCTGACGGCGGCGCCCCGGGGCGTCACGGTGATGTTGGCGGTCGATGACGTCCACCTGCTCGACGATTTGTCGATCTTCGTGCTGCACCAGATCGTGCAGCGGGGTGCTGCCAAAGTTCTGTTGACCGTTCGCGACGGCGATCCGCTGCCCGCCGCGGTGCAAGAGATATGGTCCGCCGGCCAATTCGACCGGCTCGACCTGCAGCCGCTGTCGCTGGATGAAACGACCACGCTGCTGTCGGCCACGCTCGACGGATCGGTGGATCCGGATGCCGCTCACCGGCTTTGGAAGCTCACTCGCGGCAACCTGCTGTATCTGCGCAACATCGTCGAGCAAGAGGTCGCCGACGGCCGAATCATGCTACAAGGTAACTACTTTCGCTGGCTTGGCGATCCCGTCATGCCGCCAGGACTGGTCGAGCTGATCGAATCCCGCATCGGGGCCCTGCCCCCACCGGTCAGCGATGTGGTCGACGCGGTGGCCGTGGGGGAGCCCATCGAACTGGGCCACCTCAAGCGCATCACCGACCCGGGTGCGGTCGAAGAGGCCGACACGCGTGCCCTGATCACCCTCGAGCCGGTAGACGGCGGCATCCAAGTGCGCTTGGCGCATCCGCTCTACGGTGAGGTGCGCCGACGGCGCGCGGCTTCGACCCGGCTACGACGGCTGCGCGGGCTGGTCGCCACCGAACTCGCCGCGAGCGATGACAGTGACGACATCCACGTCCTGGTGCGCCGCGCCACGCTGAGCCTGGACTCCGATCTGGCACCCGACGCCGACCTGCTCGTCAGCGCGGCCCATGGCGCCGTCTGGCTGGCGGACCTGCCGCTCGCCGATCGCCTCGCCGAGGCGGCCAGCCGTGTGGTAACCGGGCCGGAGCCGAACTTCGTTCGGGCACATGCGCTGTCGTGGTCGGGCCGGGGCGAGGAGGCCGAGGCGGTGCTGGCCGGTATCGATGCCGGCAAGCTGACCGACGAAGAACGCGGCCGGCTTGCGTTCCTGCGGGCCAGCAACATGCTGTGGGCGTTGGGTCATCCCGCTCGTGCGAAACAGATCATCGATGACGCGGCGTGCACCACCTCTTCGCAGGCCCGCAACTATATCGACGCCTTCCTCACCGTCTACTGGTTCGCGACGGACGAGCCCGACGTGGCGCTCAAGGCGTCGGAGAGCCTCGTGTTGGGTGATCTGCCCGCCGTCGTCGGCGCGGAGATTGCCTGGGTCCTGACGACCATCACCGCGGAAGCGGGGCGCACCACCGAGGCCGTGGCCAACGCGGAGGCGGGATACAGCGCCGCGGCACGCTCTTTCGACGCTCCGCACGTTCGGTTCAACATCGCGGACTCACACGTCAGTGCCCTGCTATTGGCCGGGCGGATGGCCGACGCCCTCGACGTGTCCGAGCGGGTGCGCCGTCAGGCGGCCGACATGCCGGGCGCGGCCCAATTGCTCGGTGCTGCCGTCGCGGGGCGCGCCACTCTCGGCGCCGGACACCTTCATGCGGCGGGGCCGTTGCTCGAACATGCGGCCGTCGGACTGTCTGCCACGCACGCTTTGGGCTGGGGATACCGCTACCAGATCTCCCGCGTGACCGCGCTCGCGTTGCGCGGTTGCACCGCGGAGGCGTCCACCGCGCTCGCGATCCTCGACAAGCAGCGACGTCCGTTCCGATCGCTGGACTATGAGCGCGCGCTGGCGCGAGCGTGGGTGGCCGCGGCCCAGGGCGCGGTCAGTGAAGCGATCGCACTCCTGTTGTCGGCCGCGAAAAGAGCCTCAGCAAAAGGTCAATTCGCGGCCGAAGTGCTCTGTCTGCAGACTGCCGCCCAATTCGGTGACCGCTCGAGCTCAGCACGGCTGCGCGACCTCGAAGCGATCGTCGAGGGGCCACGCGTCGGCGTCGCCGCCCGGTTCTCCGCCGCGATGAGTGGCGGCGACGCGGCCGAACTGGCGGCCGTATCGGAGGAATTCGAGCGCATGGGCGATCTTGTCGCCGCGACGGACGCCGCCGCCCAGGCCGCGCTGACGTACCGCAACCAGGGCTTGCGAGGATCGGCGTTGGGATGTGCGGCACGCGCGGAGGATCTGGCCGAACAATGCCACGGCGCACGTACTCCGGCGCTTCGTCAGGCCAGCGAACCCTTGCCGTTCACCGATCGTGAGCGAGAGATCGTGATGCTGATCGGGGAAGGATTGTCCAACCGCGCCGTCGCCGAGAGGCTGACGCTTTCCGTACGCACGGTCGAAAGTCACATCTACCGGGCGATGTCGAAGACGGGAACCACCAGCCGGGACGAACTCGGCGCCTTGGTATCGCGCGACCGTGCGTAAGCCGTCTGTCGATTGCAGTGCCGCCATACTGAGTCCGCGTGGCGAGCACGGACGGATGCTGCCCTGATGGGTAACGAGCTGAGCCACACGCGATCGCGCAGGGGGACGGTCTTCGTGTTTCCCGGGCAGTATTCGCAGTGGGCGGGGCGGGCGGTCGAACTGTTGGATTCGGCGCCAGCGTTCGCCGAGCAACTGCGGCTCTGCGATGCCGCATTCTCCGAGTTTGTCGATTGGTCGCTGATGCAGGCGGTCCGGGGCGACGCCGGCGCCCCCGACTTGGACCGTGCTGATGTGTTGCAGCCCTTGCAGTTCGCGGTGATGGTGTCGCTCACCGCGCAGTGGCGGACGCTGGGAATCCGCCCGGACGCCGTGCTGGGCCACTCACATGGCGAGGTAGCCGCCGCATATGTGGCAGGCGCGCTGTCGTTGCGCGACGCGGCGAAGGTGGTCACGTTGCGCAGCAAGGCGATCGGTGCGATCGCGGGCCACGGTGGCAT
Organism: Mycobacterium sp. NGS68; assembly: GCF_059812195.1. Classification (NCBI taxonomy): domain Bacteria; kingdom Bacillati; phylum Actinomycetota; class Actinomycetes; order Mycobacteriales; family Mycobacteriaceae; genus Mycobacterium; species Mycobacterium sp. NGS68. The sequence goes on from NZ_JCALCE010000008.1 coordinate 120,202, forward strand.
GGCTTCGATCCGGCTGCCCGGCAGGCGGGTCTTCCGGCTCATCGAGCCGTGGTGCCGGTCGATTTCGGTTGCCGCTCAGAATGGTCCGTCCTCGACGATCATCACCGGCGACGCCGGGGCGCTGGACGAACTCATGTCGGTGTGCCGGCGAGACGGTACGCCGGCCGCCCGGTTTCCCGTCGATTACGCGTTGCATTCCGCTCATGTGGACGAGCTGCGGGAGGCGGTGCGTGCGGCCCTGGGCGGGCTGCGGCCCCGGACCGGCGATATTGCCTTTGTCTCCTCGGTAACCGGCGCGGGCCTGGACACGTCGATCCTCGACGGCGAGTACTGGTTTGCGAATCTGCGTCAACCCGTGCTGTTCGCAGAGGCCGTCCGGTGGTCGTACGAACACGGTTATGACCGGTTCGTCGAATTCAGCCCGCATCCGGTGCTGATCGCCGACATCCAGGAATCTTTGGCGGCCTACGCCGACGGCCGGACCCGCGTCGGCACGCTGTGGTCCGCCGCGCTGCGGAAAGCCTTGTCGGAAATATCGATTCAGGAAGCGCTCGGTCGCGGTCGTCTCGAAGTGTGACGGTCGCCACGCACGAGCCGAGGATTTCCCAAGAATCCTTCAAGTCGACTGCACGACGATACTCACCATGAACACGACCGACCTCCTCATCGTCGCCGTGGGCTGCGGAATCTTCGCCCGGACGTTGGCTTCACGCGCCCCGAATTCGTTGCCGTTCGTCGGCTTGGCGGCCCAGGGCGTGCTCGGTGTCTACACCGCGATGATGTTGCACAGTGTCTCGTTGGCCGCGTTGGGCTCGCACTGGCCGATCGTCATCGCGGTCGCCGTCGGAACACTGGTCATCAGCGTCGCGGGCGGCGCACTGCTGGGTCTGCACCGCGGCATCAGCCCGCTGACGGGCGGGCTTTCACTCGTGGCGGGCGGCTCGTCGGGGCTCGTCGCCATCGCCCGCGAACTGGGCGGCGACGATCGCGTCGTCGCGGCAGTCCAATACTTCCGTGTCGCGCTGATCACGGCGTCCATGCCGTTCGTCGTGTCGATCTTCTATCACCACGCCGAGACACACCAAGTCATGCAAGGCGAAACCAATTTTCTTCCTTGGTATCTCGGGCTTCCGATCGTCGCGGGCATCATCGTGGTCGGCGCGGCGGCGGGCCGTTCCGTGCGGCTGCCGGGAGCCGGGCTGCTGGGTCCGATGGCGATCACCATCGTCTTGGAACTCACCCGGATGACCGAACGCATCGCGGTTCCGATGGTGTTGGTCCAGGCCGCGATCATGCTTGTCGTATGGCAGTCGGTACTGGGCTTCACCCGAGAGTCGCTGCGGGCGATCAAGCGGATCCTGCCCAGCGCGTTCGCGCTGATCATGGTGCTCAACGTCGCGGCCGCGGGCTCCGGCGTCCTGCTCTCCAAGCTGGCGGGGCTGACCATGCTCGACGGCTATCTCGCCACCAGCCCCGGCGGCGTCTACGCGGTGCTCGGTACCGCCGTTGGGTCGGGCTCGAACGTGACTTTCGTGATGGCGGCGCAGATGGTCCGGATTGTCCTGATGCTGTTTGCCGCGCCCTTTGTCGCACGGCTGTTCCTCAGGTTCACGCCCCAGAGCGCCGAGGTGAGCGCGGCCGGCAGGGACCTCGTCGACGTCAGCGCCTGAGGCTGTTGGGAGCGGTAGCCCGCAGTCGGGTCTGTACTTGACCGCACTGCGATCCCGACGGGGTCGCGAGAGGAGCTCACGGTGACACACCCGGGGACGCCCGCCCGAATTGGGACTGGGGCGTCTGCCACACCTACCACTACGTCAATCACGGTCAGGGCAACGTCTCTCCGACGATCTGGGAGGGCGACAATCCGCCGGGTCCCTATCCGTGGCAGCCGCCCTATATGTGCTGGGCCCTCTCCATTCCCCACCCATGCCCGTAAACGTTGACAGTGTAATGATAACAGTGTCAGTATCGATGCATGCCGGAAGACGCGGCTTGGACGCTGGACGAGTTGGTGCGACGGGTTTCCGACGCTCTGGCCGGTCCGGCGTACCCCGGTGCGCCGAACGGCCGCGTCCGTGACGTGCCCGACCGGCGGGCGGTGCGGTGGTATACGACCACCGGACTCGTCGACCGGCCCGCCATGCAGGGGCGCACCGCGGTGTACAACTCCCGGCATCTGCTGCAGATCGTCGCGGTCAAGCGCCGTCAGGCCGAGGGCCGCTCGCTCGCCGAGATCCAGGCCGAACTGACCGGGGCGACCGACGAAGCGCTACGCCGGATCGCCGCCGTGCCCGACGAAATCGTCACCACCGAGCCGGGACGAGAGAAACCGCCAGCCCGCAACCGCTTCTGGGCCGACCTGCCGGCCGCCGCCGAGGTCGTCGAGGCCCCTGAAGCCGCTGAACCGGCGCCGACCGGCGCTGACAGTGTCACCGCGCTGGCCGCGATCAGCCTGCCGGGCGGCGCGTTGCTGCTGTTGCCCGGCCAACCCGACGACGATGACGTCCACGCGATCCGCACGGCCGCCCGGTCACTACTGGAAACGCTGGCCGACCGCGGCCTGCTCTCGGGCGTGATACCCCTCGATGAACGGAGCCCAAGATGACCGCTGGACTCGGCGCGCTGCGCACGGCGCGGGGCAATCTGCCGCTCGACCGCATCGACGTGCGGGTGGACATCACCGGACTCAACGGCGAGGTTGAACTGACGCAGGACTTCGTGAACACCTTCGAGGTGCCGCTGGAAGCCAGCTACGTGTTTCCGCTGCCGGATCGGGGCGCGGTCACCGCGATGCGGTTGACCGCCGACGGGCGCGTCGTCGACGCCGACCTTCGCGAGCGCGAGACGGCCCGCCGCACCTATGACCAGGCCCTCACATCGGGCCGGCGAGCCTGGATCGCCGAAGAGGACCGGCCAGACGTCTTCACGATGCGGGTCGGCAACATCCTGCCCGGTGAACGCGTCACCGTCGCACTCACATTGGTGACCCGCCTCGGCTACGAGGACGGCACCGCGACGTTCCGCTTCCCGCTGGTGGTTGCGCCGCGCTACATCCCGGGTGCGCCGCTGGCGGACCGGCCGGTCGGCGACGGGTACGCCGACGATACCGACGCCGTCCCCGACGCATCGCGCATCACCCCGCCAGTGCTGCTCCCCGGCTTCCCGCACTCGGTCGCGCTGACCATCGACGTCGGCATCGACCCCGCCGGTCTCACTCTGGCCGACGTGTGGTCGAACATGCCCACGGTGACCGGCGACGACGGCCGGATGCGGGTGCGGCCCGGCGAGACCGCCAACCGGGATTTCGTCCTGCGGCTGCGCTACGGCGCCGACGGCCTCACCGACTCGCTCATCCTGGTCCCCGACGCGCAGGGCGACGAGGGTACCTACCAGCTGACCGTGCTATCGCCGGCGCCGAGCGGACCACCGCGCCCGCGGGACGTGATTGTGGTGCTGGACCGGTCCGCGAGCATGCGTGGCTGGAAGCTGGCAACTGCGCGTCGCGCCGCGGCACGGATCGTCGATGCGCTCGCCTCCACGGACCGGTTCGCGGTGCTGACCTTCGGCGACCGCCTCGACCGTCCCGCCGGGCTGCCCGACGGGCTGGCAGCGGCCAGCGACCGCAACCGATACCGCGCCGTCGAGCACCTCGCCCGCGTCGACGCCGGGGGCGGCAAGGAACTGCTCGAGCCGCTGCGGCGCGCCGTCGCGCTGCTGTCTCAGGGGCAACAGGCCCCGGGCCCGCAAGCCGGGCGCGACGCGCTCGTGGTCGTGGTGACCGACGGGCAGGTCGGCAACGAAGACCAGCTGCTGCGCGCGCTCTCGAGCGACCTGCGCCGGGTACGGGTGCACGCGATCGGCATCGACCAGGCCGTCAACGCCGGATTCCTGAACCGCCTCGCCCATGCCGGCGGGGGCCGTTGTGAGGTGGTGGACAGCGAGGACCGCCTCGACGAGGCGATGCATGCCATTGCACAGCGCATCGGCTCGCCACTCGTAGCCGCCTTGACACTGCAGGACGACGGACTGACGACCATCGACGACACCGCAACGCCGGCCCGATTGCCCGACCTGTTCCCGGGCGTGCCGCTGGTGGTGAGCGGGCGGTATAGGGGCGACGCGGCCGGCTCACTCACCCTGCGCGGCACCTCCGCCGACGGCGGAGCCTGGTCGGCCACCGTCGCCGGACGGCGCCGTGACACCCCGGCGCTGATGGCCCTGTGGGCGCGGGGCCACTTGCGCGATCTCGAGGACCGCTACGCGTGCGCTTCGGGCCGCAACTCCGGGCCGGACCTGGCGAAGCGGATCGTCGACACGTCGCTGCGGTTCGGCGTGCTGTGCCGGTTCACTGCCTACGTCGCCGCCGACGGCCCGATCGTTGCTGCGGGCGAAATGCGGCACCGCGTGATGCAGCCCGTCGAGCTGCCGGCGGGATCCTCAGCCGAGCCGGCCGGGACTGCGCCGTCGGGGGTGCGAATGGTCAAGCTGCGCAACGTGATGGCGGTCGCGGTGGCCGGTGTGATGTTGCTCGGGTTCGGCTGGGTCTGGTCGCTGGGCGGCGACGGGTTCTCTACGCGGGACGGCGTGGTCGCCGGCAAGCGGGCGGGCATATCGGACGCAACCGTGGCTCCCGCGCCGACGGGCCGCATCACCGAGAACACGGTCGCCCCGTACAAGGCGCCGCCGATGGCGCCGTCGGAGACGTCGCCGCCGAACAGCGTGAAGCGCGACATCGTGAGCACGGGATCAGTGCAGATGGTCGTCACCGAGCCCACACAGGCGGCAGACCGGCTGGTCGCCGCGGTCACCGACGCCGGCGGGCGAGTGGACTCGCGTTCGGAGCGATCCGGCGCGTCCTCGGAGTCCGGACCGGCCTCGGTTGCCCTTGTGTTGCGCATTCCCGCCGACAAGCTCGACGGTGTCCTGGCCAACGCCAGGAAACTCGGAACGGTGGAGTCGATGTCCATCAACCACAACGACGTCACCACGCAGCGCGTCGATCTCGATGCCCGCATCGAGGCGTTGCAGACCTCGGTCAATCGACTGCTGGAACTGATGCGCCGGGCCGGTAGCGTCGCCGACTTGCTGGCGGCGGAGTCGTCGCTGACCCAGCGACAGGCTGAGCTGGATTCGCTGCGGGCCCGCCGCGACGCACTGCGCGATGAAATCGACTATGCAACAGTCAATGTCAGCATATCGACCGTACCCGCGGCGTCGCGCCACGGTTTCCTCGGCGCACTGGAACACGGCTGGGAAACACTGCTGTCCAGTTTGCGCGGCGTCCTGGTGGCGGTCGGATTCCTCATCCCGTGGGTGCCGGTGCTGGCGGTGCTGGTGCTGACCGTCGTCCTGCTGCGCCGCAGGTTTTCGCGCCGCGCGTCCTGAGGATCCGCATTGCCCGGGCCGGCAGTAGTGGATACGTTGAGCGGATGACGGAACCGCGACGTCGGGGTCTCAATGACGGGATCACGCGGATGTGGAGTTTTCTGGCCCCGGCCTACGACCTGCCGATTCTGCAACAGTGGGTCTACCGCCCGCCGCACGACGAGGTGATCGCGCAGCTGCGCGCACGAGGCTCGCGCAAGATCGCTGATGTTGCCTGCGGGACAGGCATTCTCAGCGATCGGATCGAACGCGAACTGCACCCCGGCGAGATCTACGGAGTCGACATGTCCGACGGCATGCTCGAGCAGGCCCGCGCCAGGTCCAGCCGGGTCAAGTGGCTTCGTGGCCCGGCCGAGCAATTGCCCTTCGACGACGGCGCGCTCGACGCCGTCGTGACGACCTCCGCGTTTCACTTCTTCGACCAGCCGGCGGCCCTGCGTGAATTCCACCGCGTCCTGGCACCCGGCGGACTGGCGGTCGTTTCCGCCCTGAGCGCGCGGCAACCCGCGCTGCAGGCGTCGTCGGCCACCCGGTGGAAGCCGCAGCACAACGCGTCGCCGACGGAGGTTCGGGCGCTGTTCGAGGGCGCCGGTCTGGCCGTCCGAGATCAGCACCGCATCCCGCGGCCGCTGTGGACGCGCCTCATCTCCGACCTGATCACCGTCGGCATCAAGAACTAGCGAACGCGTGTGAGGATGGGGGAATGGCTGACGAAGCGATGCGCTCAGAGCGGGAATTCAACGAACGCAACATCGAGGAGTTCCGCCGCAATGGCGGCAAGGTGGGCGGCCAGTTCGAGGGATTTCCGCTGCTGCTCTTGACCTCGACAGGCGCGAAAAGTGGTGCGCAGCGGGTGAATCCCGTCGCCTACTTCGATATCAACGGCAAGCTCTACATCGTGGGGTCCGCGGCGGGGCGTGACGCCAACCCCGCGTGGGTGCACAACATCCGCGCCCACCCCGACGTCTCGGTCGAGATCGGCTCGGACGCTCCGAAACCGGTGACCGCCCGTGAATTGCCGCGTGACGAGCGCGATTCCGTCTACCGGACCGTCGTCGAGCGCGCGCCAGGATTCGGCGAGTACGAGCAGCGCACCGACCGCGTCATCCCGGTCTTCGAATTGGTCGCTACCTGAAGCCCGCGGTCAGCGGAAGACCGTCTGTGCCAACGTCGGTGAATTGGAGGTAGGTTCCCAGCCGGCGTTTCCGGCCTGGCCGGCATCGTCGACGAGTTCACCGCCGCCCCGCGGCCGGTCACGCCGTCGAGTTGATCAGCTCGTCGATCTTCTTGAGCCGCTTGGCCACCAACGCCTGGATGTCCATCGAATGGTCGGTGGAACAGGCGACGATCTGCGCGACGACGTTGGCCTTGGCGATCATGGCGAATTCGCAAAACCACTGTTCGCTGCCAAGTTTCGTTGCCCAACGGACCACCTCGGGCGAACTGGCTGCCAGCGGCGTCGGGGTCACCGTCACCTTGCGCTCGTCGTCACCCCAGGAGGTGATGGGATGCTGGCACCCGGACACCGTCTTACGCACCGACTCGAGGAAGGCCGCGGCGTCGAACCCGGTGGGATAGGTGGCCGACACCTCCAGTAGTTGGTGCTGGTTCTTGAGGTTGTCGGACTGCGTGCGGGCCTCGCGGCCCGTGTAGTTCTTCGGGAACAGCGCGTGACCCCCGTAGCCCGCGACGCCCTGGCATTCCGCCGGGTCGGACCCCTTGAACAGCGCGGCCTGCATGTCCTGCTCGACCAACGGGTTGCCGCCGGCCACCGTGAGCGACTTCGACGGCGTCAGCAAATCGACGAGCTGGGAGGGAAATATGGGGCCATTGGACGCACCGGCGCGCTTGGCGGCTCTGGGGGTGCCGTCGACCACGCCGGTGCACCCGGCGAGCGTGACGCACAACGCCAGCGCGTACGTGCAGACTGCGCGCACCGATGTGGCACGTCGCCGTTGTGGCGGTTTTTGGCGCCTGAGCACGTTGGGATCTCCTACACTGGTGTCGATGTCCATCTTCACCCACCGAGCATCCGACGGCAGCCTCAGAAGATTCTTGGAGCCGCTTGGCCGGACCTGCGTGCGGTTGAAGCCCAACCGAACAGGCTAGTCACACGGCATGGCGAAATTCCGCGTGATCGACCCACGTGGCGTCGTGGTCGCGACCAGCACTTTCGACAGCGCCGAGGCGGCCTACCCGTGGTTCATCGGTTTCGTCGCAGGCAGCTCCGAGCTGGGCTGGCGGATGGAAGTCGACGACGGGGGAGAGTGGGCCTTCTTCGACGACACCCAAGGCTTCACCGCCCCAGCGAGCCGGCGTCCCCCGCCGAAGCGTCGCGGTTAGCCGCCGCGCCTCTGTTCACCGAGCGCGGGCGGCAACCCTTTCGCCGAATGTGAAACTGCTGCGAAAAGTCGGCCCCCGCTTTTTCGCAGTCAGTACACGGTCGGCGAGCCGACGGGCGGGCCGCCGCACCGAGACATGGCGGACATGGCGCAGAGGCCGCTTCGCCCTATGGCAAAGCGGCCTCCGCATCAACTCAGCTTTTTACAGCGGGATCCAGACCCCGAAGAACCAGAAGCCCCACTGGTTGAACCCGGGATTCCAGATCGGCGTCTCCTGGTAGCCCCAGTAGTTGATCGGGCCACCGACCCATGGGCCGCCCGGCGGGGGGAGCGGTCGGCCCCAATCGGGCCGCGGCGGCTCTCCCGGTCCCCAGGGTGCGGGTCCGTCGCCCCACGGCGCGCCCTGAAAGTAGCCACGGTGAGGATCCCCGTGCCACGGGCCGCCGGGACCACCCGGCCCGCCGGGATGACCCGGCCCGCCCGGCCCGCCCGGACCCCCTGGCCCACCCGGACCACCCGGATGACCGGGTCCACCTGGCCCGCCCGGACCGGCCCCACCGGGACCACCTGGGCCACCGGGATGACCGGGTCCACCCGGGCCGCCCGGCCCGCCCGGACCGGGCCCACCCGGTCCGCCCGGTCCACCGGGATCGCCTGGGCCTTTGGGGCCGCCCGGCCCGCCCGGGCCGCCAGGGCCACTTGGCCCGCCCGGTCCGCCGGGACCGTGGTCTGAGGGTCCTCCGCCCGGGCCGTGGAACGCGCTCGGCGCACCGAGGGCCGGCGCGCCGTAGGCACTGCCGGATGCTGGCGGCGCGGCGTTTGCCGCACCCGCGCCCAGCCCCAACGCCGCCGCGCCTAAGGCGCCGGCGACGCTTCCTCCTGCGATCAGTTTCTTCAGTTTCATCGATTCCCCACCTGTTTCGTCGTGAATCCCCGTGAACCCCCAACAACCCGAAGACTAGTTAGGCTATCTATGAATAGGCTGTGCCGCGACCTTGCAGAACGTTTGTGCAGATGTTCGCCTGCGTCGAGTCGCCGACGCGCGCACCGGCGTTCCGGAAACCACTAGCCTTATGCCTGCACGTGTTCGCGGTCGGGCCGCTGCGCGCGCTGGTGAGGAGTCGGTGATGGGTGACACCCCCGGTTCACGGGAAGGTTCGGACTTCGGGCCGTACCGGCTGCGGCGGCTCGTGGGCCGCGGCGGTATGGGCGATGTCTACGAGGCCGAGGACACGGTGCGTGAGCGCATCGTGGCGCTGAAGCTGATGTCGGAGACGCTGTCCCGTGATCCGGTCTTCCGCGCCCGCATGCAGCGCGAGGCCCGCACCGCGGGGCGGCTGCAGGAACCGCACGTGGTGCCCATTCACGACTTCGGCGAGATCGATGGCCAGCTTTATGTCGATATGCGCCTGATCGACGGCATCGATGTCAGCACGATGTTGAGCCGATACGGCCCGCTCAGTCCGCCGCGGGCGGTGGCGATCGTTCGTCAGATCGGATCCGCGCTGGACGCCGCGCACGCGGCCGGGGTGACCCATCGCGACGTCAAGCCGGAGAACATCCTGGTCAGCAAGGACGACTTTGCGTACCTCGTCGATTTCGGCATTGCCAGTGCCACGTCCGACGAAAAGCTCACGCAGCTCGGCAGCACGGTCGGCACCTTCAAATACATGGCCCCGGAGCGGTTTCGCGACGCCGAAGTGACCCACCGGGCCGATATCTACGCGTTGGCCTGCGTGTTGTACGAGTGCCTGGCGGGCTCCTCCCCATACCGCGGCGACCAGATCACCGTGATGAGCGCCCATCTGCACAAGGAGATCCCACGGCCCAGCCTCGCGCGGCCGGGCATCCCAGCGGCCTTCGACAACGTGATCGCCCGCGGCATGGCCAAGAATCCCGCGGATCGCTACGCCACCTGCGGTGATCTGTCGGCCGCGGCGCTGGCCGCACTGGCCACGCCGGACCGCAACACCGCCACCGACATCTTGCAGCGCAGCCAGGTGACGAGCCAGCCGGTCGGATTCGTCGGGCCGCCGCCCAGCGGCCACGGGGCACTGCCGTCCGGACCGATCGGGCCGCCCGGGCCGCCGGGTCTGCCCGGTCCGCCGATTCCGCCGGGTCCGCCCACCCACAACCAGCCGCAGGGGACGGGGTGGCGGCCGTCGCCGTCGGGTCCCGGGTCGATCGTCGGCCCGGTCGGACCGGTGCCGCAGCAGGCGCCCTGGGTCGGCACTCCGCCGTGGGGCCAGCCGTCGTTTCCGCCGACCAAAGGCTCTCGTTCACCCTGGCTGTGGGTCGCCGTCGCGGCCGCCGTCGTAATGGCGCTGGTCGGCGGCGCGCTGATGGTGGTCGCCAAACCCTGGGAGTCGCCGTCGTCGGCGCCGTCGTCGTCGCCGCCTTCGGCCGCCCCGGACGCGGTCACACTCAAGGTCCTCGACGACGGTGTGTTCGTCGGGAGCTCGGCCGCCCCGGTGACGATCGACATCTTCAACGAGCCGATCTGCCCGCCCTGCGGCAGCTTCATCCGTTCGAACGCCGCGGACATCGATAGTGCGGTGAACAGCAAAAGACTCGCGGTTCGCTACCACCTGCTCAACTTTCTGGACACCTCGTCGCGCAGCAAGAATTACTCGACCCGTGCCGTTGCGGCGACATACTGCGTTGCGGCGCAGAAAGATCCGAAGGTGTATGCCGACTTCTACACCGGGCTGTTCGCCAGCAACTTCCAGCCGCAGGAAAACGCCCCCGAGGACCGGACCGAAGGTGAACTGGCCCAGTTGGCCAAGTCCGTCGGCGCCGACGCCTCGGTGATCAACTGCATCAAATCCCGGTCGGAGATCGACACCGCCACCACGAAGGCCACCAACGCCTACAGCACGCTGCACGGACTGAATTACGATGGCACGCCGTTTGTTTGGGACGGGGGTAAGTCGGTGAACTACCAGGATCCGGGCTGGCTCTCGAAGCTGCTCAAGTAGTTTTCACGCGAGTATCGACTTGGGCTCGCCGCGAGGTGACGGGATGGGGCTGTGCACCCCGATTGCCCGCTGACGGCCGGGGCGGGCGGAGTTAATGATGCGCTGGCCGTCGAGGCGGTGCGCTGAGCGTGGAAGTGCCGCGTCGCGTTGCCCTTACGGGCAGGGCCACGACATCACTCAGCCCCGGTTTCGGGCCGGCCTGTCACACCCGCGGGGGGACCAAAGATTCGATCCCTGAATTGCGGCCGGGGAAAAGCGGTTTCACCGACGAGCCAACCGTTAGGGCGACTCCCTGCCGGGCGCCGAAACGGGTCAGGTAATACTCGACTAGGGAAAGCGGGCGCGTTCCGACAACAAACGGAGGGTAGGCAATGGCGAAACCACTCGAAGGTATCCGTGTCCTGGAAGCTGCCGTATGGACGTTTGTGCCCGCAGCTGGAGCGGTGCTGGCCGAATGGGGTGCCGAAGTGATCAAGATCGAGCCGCGGGTGGGCGGCGACCCGCAGCGCGGCCTGGTCACCATGGGCCTGGTGCCCGGCGGCCCGGACGGCGTCAACTACATGATCGAGATGCCCAACCGCGGCAAGAAGTCGATCGGCGTCGACATGACCACGCCCGGCGGCCAGGAGGTGGTGCACGAACTCGCCAAGACCTGCGACGTGTTCCTGACCAGTTATCTGCCCAGCAGGCGCAAGCGGTTCGCGATCGACGTCGACGACATCCGGGCCGTGAATCCCGACATCATCTACGTTCGTGGATCCGGCTATGGGCCCACGGGGCCCGACGCCGACAAGGCCGGCTATGACGGCGTCTCCTTCTTTTCCCGCGGCGGTATCAGCGACGCGTTCACCCGCGACTTCCCCGAACCGGTGATGCAGACCCCGGCATTCGGCGACCTGCTGGGCGGGTTGACGATCGCCGGCGGGGTCGCGGCCGCCCTCTACAAACGCAAGGCGACGGGGGAGACGTCGGAGGTCGACGTGTCGCTGCTCGGGCTCGCGTCGTGGTCCATGAGCCCGCAGGTGACCGCCGCGATGCTCTACGGGGGCGATCCAATGCCGAACTTCACCCACCGAGACATGCCCAACCCGCTGGTGGGCACCTACAAGACCCAGGAGGGCCGCTACATCACCTTGATGATGCTGCAGGGCGAGAAATTCCTGCCCGAGTTCCTCGCCGTGATCGGGCGGTCGGATCTGTTGGACGACAAGCGCTTTGCCGACCCGCATTCGCGTTACGAGAACCGCGGCGAGTTCATCGACCTTCTCGACGCGGAGTTCGCGGCGCACACCGTCGACGAGTGGCGCAAGATCTTGGCGCCGCTCTCCGGAGCCTGGAGCGTGCTGCAGAAACCGAGCGAGCTGCGGCACGATCCGATGGTGGTGGCCAACGGCTACATTCCCGACGTCCAGGCGATGAACGGAGCCCCGTACATCCTGCCCACCAACCCCGTGCAGTTCGACTTGGAGCAGGTCAAGCCCACGGGAGCGCCCGAGCACGGACAGCACACCGAGGAGGTGCTGCTTGAGGCGGGCGTCGAGTGGGACAAGATCGAGCAATACAAGGAGCAGGGCGCAATTTTGTAGCGCTCTGTTCGCCACGGCATGGCCGCATTCATTGACGGCACTGGACTCGCAAAAAGGGTTGGGGCAGAACGTCATCGGCGGACGATGAGGTGGCGCGCAAGCGCCACGGTGACGCGTCCCACCACTACCGCTACTTCGCCGTTGGCGACGAGTTCGTCACGTCGGCCGAACACGGGCAGTGAGCTCTCGGCCAATCTGCGACGTGATATCATAAGGCCAGTTTGACATCACCTTCTGCACCCATCATTTAGGCGGCCACCACCATGAGCGTCTTCTCCCTGCGCCTGCGCGAACCGGGCCTGCGGGAGCTGGTCCGCGAGGTCGCCAACCAGGAGGACATCAGCCAGAACGAGCTGATCGAGCAGGCGGTGGCCCACGAAGTGCTGCTCAGGGGCGCGACACTCGTCGCTGATCTGGAACGGGCCGCTGCCCGCATCGCGAAGCTGACGGACGCCGAGTACGCCCGGATCGTCGACACCAGCCTGACGGAGTTCGCCGAAGGCGAAGGCGAGCCCGAACCGCTGCGGGCGTACGCCGTCGACCTGGACCAGGCCGCGAACGAGGTCCCCGAAGTCGACAGCCTCGGGGTCATCGCGGCGTTCAATTCGGCGCGCGCGTGACGATCGGTGCCGGCGCGCCCGTGGAATGACGATTCGCGGGAGGACCTGGCCCGCATCAAGGTCAATGCCGCCGCGCTGATCACGTCCATTGCGGCCGACGCCCATGATTGGACGACGCTGCCCGACGCCGACCGCGCCCGCGACTGGCACGCGCGGCTGTATGCGGGTTGCCGCGTGCCGGTCCCCGGGTACGTGGGCCATTTCCGCGGCGATCCCGAGGTGGCCGAGCTGGTCGGATACGAGATCGGCATCGGGCGGCGCCGACGGGATGGCCTGCCGGAGAAGCTCGGTGTCTACTCGAAGGACCTCGCCGCGCACATGTCGACGCTGATCGCGCAGATCCAGGCCGGGCTCACGCAACTGGATTCGGCGCTCGAGCCGGGTGTGCGACCGCCGACACGCGCGGCCCTGGAGGCGGTCGTGCTGCTTGCCGCGCGGGTCCACGGCGAGTGGATTCGCCTGCACCCGTTCGCCAACGGCAACGGGCGCACCGCGCGGGTGTGGGCGAACTTCATCGCGCTGCGGTATTCGCTGCCGGCGTTCGTCGCTGTCAAGCCGCGTCCCGAGGGCAACGCGTACGCCCGCGCCGGGCAGGCATCGATGGGACGGCCACCGGATTTCGTCGGCGACCACCGGCCCGTCACGGCCGTATTCGCCCGCATGTTGGCGCAAGCGACCGAAATTGTCGGCCCCCGCGGGTAGCCTTCTCGCCGGAGCCCTCAGTAGAGAGCTGAAGCCTTGTGGCGTTAGGAGATTCGGTGAGTCGGGTATTGCAGCTCCTCGCGGCGCTGGTCTTGTTGTTGTTCGCCGGGGTCTGGGTCTGGGTCGGCGTCCGGGTCCTGCAGTTCCACCCCGCCACCCCCGGTCAGAAGGTGAGCTTCACCGCCGCACAGGTGACGGTCGCCGGCTTCCTTGCCTCCGCCGTCGGCGCCGGCACCGCGTCAGTCCTCGGCATCGAGGTGCAGAAGGTCAACGTTGATATGGGTCAGTCGATCGCGGTCCAAATTGGGCAGGCGACAAAGTCATCCATGATGCTGACTATCGGAATCCTCACCTACGCCCTCGTCGGCATCTTCGTGCTGGTGGTGTGGCTCGCGAGGTCCGAGGTCGCGACGGACATGGTCAGCGCCTTCGCGCTCGGCGTTCTGGGATGGCTGGGCGGCTCGTTCGCGGCGGCGTTTCAAAAGAGTGAGTGACAAATCGGATCTACCATTTCGCCATGGCATTCCAGGTTGGTCAGGTGTTCGCCGGCTACACGATCGTACGGGTGCTGGGTGTCGGCGGGATGGGGGCGGTGTACCTGGCGTCGCACCCGCGGCTACCGCGCGAGGACGCGCTGAAGGTCTTGCCGACGGAGTTGACCACCGATCCGGAGTTCCGGGGACGGTTCGAGCGCGAGGCTGAACTGGCGGCCGGCCTGTCCCATCCGAACATCGTCGGGATCCACGACCGTGGCGAATGCGATGGCCAGTTCTGGATTTCGATGGATTACGTCGCCGGAACCGATGCGGCCCGGTTGCTGCTGGACAGCCACCCGGGCGGGATGCCGCTGGCCGAGGTGGTGTCGATCGTCACGCCGGTCGCCTCGGCCCTCGACTATGCCCATCGCCGGGGGCTGCTGCACCGGGATGTCAAGCCGGCCAACATCTTGCTGGCCGATCCCGACGGCCAGGGCCGCCGGGTTTATCTGGCCGACTTCGGCATTGCGCGGGCCGTGGAGGACGCGGCGGGCCTCACCGCGACGAATATGACGGTGGGCACCGTGGCCTACGCGCCGCCCGAGCAGTTGCGAGGACGGGCACTCGACGGCCGTGCCGACCAGTATGCGTTGGCGTGCACCGTCTTTCACTTGCTCGCCGGCGTGCCGCCCTACGGCGAATCAAATCCGGCGGTGGTGATCAGCCAGCACGTCAGCGCGCCCGTGCCGCCGATCGGTGCCCATCGTCCCGAACTGGCGGAGCTGGAACTGGTATTCGCCCGGGCGATGGCCAAGGACCCCGCTGTCCGGTTCGTGAGTTGTCGCGAATTCGCCGATCAGCTGGGCCAGTACCTGAGTCCGGCAGCGCACACCGCCGACGTCCCGACCACGAACGCGAGGTTCGGCATCACCGCGCCCGTGCCGCCGCCCGCGCAGCCCCTCACGTCGGCGCCCCTCGCGCCGCCGCCGGAGCGCATGAGGCGGGTGCGTCGCCGCGGCGTCCTGGTGGGTGCCGTTGGTGCCGTCGCCGCCGTCGCAGCGCTGATCGCCGGCGGTCTCTTCGCGGTCGGCAAGTTCACCGAAGAACCCCGCAAGCCGGCGGCCGCTGCGGCACCCGCCGCCGCCGGGCCGGCCGGCAAACCGGCACCGAACACGGGCCCGTTCACCGGCGTCTACCGTGCCGATTTCGGGCCCATCACCAGCGCTCAAGGGAAGCCGGCCCCCGGCCAGGCGCCGTCGACCGAGACCTGGCGCGTCCGTTCGGCGTGTGGCGGCGCCGGCTGCGTGGCGACCGCATCCCGCGTCAACGGGGCGACCATGGAGATTCCGGCGCTGGTGCTCGATCAACTCGGCGACAGCTGGCTCGCGGTCAGCGCAAGCCGAAGCAAGTGCGGCGACATCGAGGGCGCCATCTGGGAAGTGTTCACCCTGCAACCGCGCCCCGACGGCACGTTCGCCGGGGAAGCTACCCAGACCGTTTCCAGCGGTTGCGCCAACAAGCGGACGGTGACATTCACCCGCACCCAGGACGTGGAGATGAGCAGCCTGCCAGATCCGGCCGCACTACCGCCGCGGGTGGTGTCGCCTGCCCAGGGGCTCCGCGGGCGGTACCACGTCAGGCGGGTCTTCCACGCCCGGGCCCCGCAATCGCAGGTGGATTTCGTGGCCACTAGCGCATGCCTGCGCGCCGGCGATCGGTGCATCAGCACGTTCTTCGCAGCATCGGGCGAGGCCGCAGTGCTGGTGTTCGGCGACGGAAACTGGGTTCAGGAGTCCGCGACACGCAGCACCTGCCCCGGCAGCGGTGCGCCGAACCAACTCATCAAGTCCGCGCAATACCCGCTGCCGCAGCCTCCCCCGAATCCCATTACGCTGCTCACCGGGCATGGCATTCATGAACAAACCGCGCCGTGCCCCATCCGGGTGGCGTTCGATGAAACATTCACGCGCACAGGTGATTAAAATTGCCGACCGCTGTCGCGCCCATCCTCCGGACCCGGCGTCGCCGACCAATTGCGCAACACCGGTGCGCGAACCGACGTGACACACCTACGATTTGGCCATGCCGATTGAGGTTGGTCAGGTTTTCGCCGGCTACACGATCGTGCGGGTCCTCGGGGCCGGCGGGATGGGCAAGGTGTACTTGGCGGCACATCCGCGGCTGCCCCGTGAGGACGCGCTGAAGGTACTGCCGGCGGACCTGACCACGGATCCGGAGTTCCGGGCCCGGTTTGTGCGCGAGGCCGACCTGGGCGCCGCGCTGTCCCATCCGCACATCGTGTCGATTCATGACCGTGGCGAGGATGACGGCCACTTCTGGATTTCGATGGACTATGTGGCCGGAACCGATGTCGGCCAATTGATGCACGACCAATATCCGAACGGGATGCCCGTCGACGAGGCGCTGCCGATCATCACCGCTGTCGCCTTGGCGTTGGATTACGCGCATCATCGCGGGCTGCTGCATCGTGACGTCAAGCCGGCTAACATCCTGCTGACCGACGCACGTGATCAGGACCGCCGGATCTTTCTGGCCGATTTCGGCATCGCGAGGCGCATCGACGACGCGGCCGGCCTGACCGCGACCAACATGACCGTGGGAACGGTCGCCTACGCGTCGCCCGAACAGCTCAAGGGCGAGGCCATAGATGGCCGCAGCGACCAGTATGCGTTGGCCTGCACCGCATTTCATCTACTCACCGGGGCGCCCCCGTACGTTCATTCCAATCCGGCGGTGGTGATCACCCACCATGTCACCGGGCCGCCGGCCTCGATCGGCGCGCGTCGCCCGGAATTGGCCGAACTGGACTGGGTCTTTGCGGCCGCGTTGTCCAAGAACCCGGCCGGGCGATTCGGCAGCTGCGCAGAGTTCGCCGAGCAACTCAGGAAGTCGCTGCGTCCGGACTCCGCGACCGGTCGCCGTGATGATCCCGCTACCGGGACCCGGCCCCTGGCCGCGGCGACGCCCGCCGTGGCATACCCGGTGCTCCCCCCCGTCGGGGAACCGCCGAAACGGCGGCGCCGCATTCTGATCGGGGCACTCGCGGTCGTCGCGCTGCTGATCGGCGGTGGCGTCCTCGCGTTTGCCATGCGCCCCCAGCAGCAGCCGAAACCGGCCTATCCCGCGGGTCCGATCAACGGCACGTATCGGGCTGACTTCGGCCCGCAAACCGTTGGCGTCACTGCACCGGATCCGGGCCCGACGCCCGCGATAACAAGTACGTACGGTGTGCGCTCGGTATGTCGCCCCACCGGATGCGTCGCGACTGCAGCGCGTCTCGGGGGCGCTCCGGTCGCGGCACCAACGGTGGTACTGGACCAGATCGGCGGGAGCTGGGTGGGAGTGGTCCTCGTCTCCGACCAATGTCAAGGCGCGACGATCGACTTCTGGCAGGTGTTCACCCTGCGGCCCCGTCCCGACGGCAGCCTGGCGGGCGGGTTGACCGCGACGTCGGCCAATATATGCACCAATGCGCGAAGCGTGACCGTCACCCGCACCGGCGATGTGGACGTCAACAAGGTGCCCGACCCGGCTGGCCAACCGCCGCGGGTGGCTTCGCCCGCGGAGGCTCTGCGCGGTCATTATCTTTCCGAGCGCACCTTCTCGAGCGGTCTTCCGTCGGTGCGGGTTGACTATGCGGTCACCACACGATGCCTCCGCTCCGGCGATCGGTGCATGAGCTACATGCACGCGACCGCCAATGACGAACCACTGGTGTTCGGCGGTGGGAAGTGGACCTTGAACGTCGACAGCAGGGGTCAATGCGGGTCCGGCTCCGACACGCGTCTGCAGGTCACCGGGGAGTACCCGATGCCTGCACCGCCGCAGGACCCGATCAGCCGACTGACTGGGCACGGCCACCACGAACAGAGCGCACCCTGCTCGGGCAACACGGATTTCGACGAAACATTCACGCGCACAGGCGATTAGCGCGGCACTCCGGGGCCAGTCTGGCGGCGGCGAAATCGCGCAACTTGCGGTGCCGCGAATAGTGGTGACGGTGCAATCCCGAGGATCTACGATTTGGCCATGTCACTTGAGGCTGGTCAGGTGTTTGCTGGTTACACAATCCTGCGGGTGCTGGGCGTGGGCGGGATGGGTGCGGTGTACCTGGCCTCGCATCCACGCTTGCCCCGTGAGGATGCGCTCAAGGTACTTCCGGCGGAGGTGACCACCGATCCGGAGTTTCGCGCGCGGTTCGCGCGCGAGGCCGAGGTCGCGGCAAGTTTGTCACACCCCCACATCGTGCGGATCCATGACCGCGGCGAGGCTGACGGCCAGTTCTGGATCTCGATGGACTACATCGCTGGCACGGATGCAGCACGACTGTTGCGGGAGCACTACCCGAACGGGATGCCACTCAACGAAGTGGTGCCGATCATCACTGCCGTCGGCTCGGCACTCGACCACGCCCATCAGCGGGGACTGCTGCATCGAGATGTCAAGCCTGCCAACATCTTGCTGGCCGATCCGGACGGGCAGGGCCGACGGATCTACCTGGCCGACTTCGGCATCGCGCGGCATATGGATGACGCCGCCGGCCTGACGGCGACCAACATGACGCTGGGCACCGTGGCGTATGCCGCGCCGGAGCAGTTGAAGGGTGAGTCGATCGATGGCCGCTCCGATCAGTATGCGTTGGCGTGCACCGCATTTCACCTGCTGACCGGCAAACCACCCTATGGCGACACCAATCCCGCGGTGGTGATCACCCAGCATGTCAGCGCGCCGCCGCCCTCGATCGGTGCGATTCGCCCCGACCTGGCCGCGCTGGATCCGGTGTTCGCCATGGCGATGGCCAAGGAGCCCGCGGCCCGCTTCGGTAGTTGCCGGGACTTCACCGATCAGCTGAGCCGATTCCTGAGCCAGGGTCCGTCCTACCAGAGCGGGATACCGTTCCCACCCACCCAGCCGGGGCTGGACGTCACGATGCGTGCCCCGGTGCCGCCGCCCGGACCGCCCGTCGGCAAGCGGCGCCGCACCGGCGTCGTCATCGGTGCCGTGGCGGCCGCGGCGCTGCTGGCTGCCGGCGGGGTCTTCGCCGTCGTCAAGTTCACCCACAAGGACAAACCGACCGTGGCCGGGCCGTCGTCCGCCAGCGCGGCGCCCGGTAGCCCCGCGGCCGCGGCCAACACCGGCCCGTTCACGGGTACCTACCGGGTGGAATTCGGTCAGGGCGGCACTCTGGACGGCAAGCCGGCTCCGAGCGTGGCGCCGTCGTCCGCCACCTACGCCGTCCGCTCGGTATGCCGACCCAGCGGGTGCGTGGCGACCGCGGCGCGGCTGACCGGCGAAAGTGGGCTCATCTCGAACCTGGTGTTCGACCAGGTCGATGGGCGTTGGCTGGCGGTCGCTCTCGACCAGAGCCCATGCCGCGGCATGCCCGCAGAGATTTGGGAGGTGTTCGAGCTGCGCCCTGGACCCGATGGCACACTCACCGGCGAATACCGCAACGCCGTCGCGAACGCGTGTAACGGCAAGCGCACCCTGGCGTTCACCCGCACCGGGGATGTGGATGTCAACAGCCTGCCCGATCCTGGCGCACTACCGCCGCGGGTGGCGTCGCCGGCGGAGGCGCTGCACGGTCGCTACCACATCGACCGGAAGTTCTCGAGGCTCATCGCGCCCCAGCAGTCGGACCAGGCGGTCACCACAGACTGCCTGCGCACCGGCGACCGATGCATGAGCTACTTCTACTCCAAGACGGCTGACACGCCGCTGGTATTCAGCAATGGCAACTGGGTCATGGACATCCAGCACCCCGAACAACTCGCAGGCTGCGTGAACCTCAAGGTGGTGACGTCCGAACAGCTGCCGTTGCCGCAACCACCGCAGAACCCCATCACCCGACTGGCCGGACACGGTCACCACGAACAGACCGGCAACTGCTCGTTGAGCGTCGACTTCAGCGAAATTTACACGCGCACAGGAGATTAGCCGCTGCCTAAGGGCGCACTTCGCACGCGAATCGGCGCCGCAGGCCGCTCTGGAGTGCCGTGGAGCACGACCCGGTCTTCGACGAGTTCCTGAGCGGGCCGGTGGGCCTTCGGGCGACGTCATGACGCGCCGTCGAGTGTGGCGGCCACGTACGAAAACCGCCGTTGGTGATCGATACGTAAGCGCCACACTGGCGCGGCCGGTTGGGTCCTCGGGCGACGTCAGGATTACTCCACCAAGCGATTTCGCAGCTCACGCTTGAGTACCTTGCCGTAGCTGTTCTTCGGCAGTTCGTCGACGAACACGTAGCGCTTAGGGCGCTTGAATCGCGCGATGCGTTGCAGCAGGTGCGCGTCGAGCGCCGCGGCGGCGGCCGTGCCGACGACGAATGCCACCACCACCTCGCCCCATTCGGCGTCCGGCGTGCCGACCACGCAGGCCTCCGCGACGTCCGGATGCTCGAGCAGCGCCTCCTCGACTTCGCGTGGATAGACGTTGCTGCCGCCGCTGATTACCACGTCCTTCGAGCGGTCGCGCAGGGTGAGGTAACCGCGCGCGTCGAAGGAACCCATGTCGCCGGTGTACATCCAGCCGTTCCTGAGCGCCTCGCCGGTGGCCGTCGGATTGTTCCAGTATCCGACCATCAAAGCGTCACCGCGGCAGACGATTTCGCCCACCTCCCCGGTGTCCGCCCGGGTGTCGTCGGCGCGCAGCACCGCGACCTCCATGCCGGACCGCGCGTACCCGACCGAACCGAGCGTCGCGTCGTCGGCGTCGTCGTGGTCGCGCCGACGCAGGCCGGTGATGGTCATCGGCGACTCGCCCTGCCCGTAGATCTGGGTAAACACCGAGCCGAACGCGGCGATGGCCTTCTTCAGGCTCTCGACATACATCGGGCCGCCGCCGTAGACGATGGTGCGCAGGCTGTCCGGACGGCCGCGGCCCGTCCCGACGAGCCGCTGCACCATGGTCGGGGCGAGGAATGCGCTGGAACCGGGGTGGTACGCGCACAGATCCAGGAACTCGTCGGGATCGAACGCACCCGAGGCGGGCACCACCTGTCGGGCGCCGCGCAGCACGTAGGGGAGCACGTACAGCCCGGAGCCGTGCGACATCGGGGCGCCGTGGATCAGGCTGCATTGCCCGTCGGGGTCGTCGATGTCGGCGAGATGCGCGACGGTCATCGCGGTCAGGCTGCGGTGCGTCAACATCGCGCCCTTCGAGCGGCCGGTGGTTCCGCTGGTATAGAACAGCCACGCCAGAGTCGACGATTCGGTGGCCGGGGGAGCCGCGGGCGGCGCGGCCCGCCGTCGCGAATAGTCCTCGCTGCCAAGCGTTTCGATCGTAATGCCGGTGGCACCGGCGAGTTCGGCGGCGATCGTGCGGGACGCGAACACCAGCGACGCGCCCGCGTCGTCGATGATCTGCGCCATCTCCCGCGGGTGCAGCTTGTAGTTGATCGGGACCACGACACACTCCGCGGCCCAGATCGCGAACATCAACTCCACGATCTCGGGCCGGTTCTCGGTGGCGATGGCGATCCGGGCGCCCGCGCCGTCCCGCCCGCGGACGGTGGTGGCGACGCGCAGCGCCGTATCCCGCAGCTCCAGCCACGTGCACAGCTGGCGTTCGCCGTGGAAGAGGGCGCCCCGATCGGGGAAGCGCGCGGCGGCCTGGTCGAGCATCGTGAACAAATTCAACGTGCGGCCCATTTCGGAGGTCAGCGTGAAGAGCCAGGGCGGTCGACCGACGCCAGCTCGCCGTCGACCACGATGACACAAACCGACGCCGGTTGCTGTGTTGGGGTCCCGCCGCGGCTGTTTCGGACAATCCGGTCCTATGAATCGACTCGGATGGGCAACAGCCTGCGCGTCGAAGTGACATGATCGGCCAGAGGAGGGGGAGACCTTGCATACTTCACGCCGGCAAACGGCAACCCGGGTCGGCCTGGCTCGACGTGTTTGCCCGAGCCGATACAGTTGGTGCCGATGAGCCGCCCAAACGCGCCTGTCCTGACTATCCGATATGGCGGGGCCGAGCGCACCTTCGCGGCGGGCCACGACGTCGTCATCGGCCGTGATTTGCGGGCAGACGTCCGCGTCGCCGACACGTTGATCTCCCGGGTGCACGTACTGGTGCGATTCGACAAGGGCCGCTGGGTCGCCGTCGACAACGGCAGCCTCAACGGGATGTTCGTCAATAACCAGCGGGTGTCCACCGTCGACATCCGCGACGGCCTGCGGCTCAATATCGGCAACCCGGACGGCCCGGCAGTGACCTTCGAGGTGGGCCGTCATCAGGGCGCGGTCGGGCGTCCGCCCGAGACCACATCCATGCCGACGTTGGACCCGCGTGGCAGCGCGCCGAGCACCGCGGCCTGGACCGGCCCGCACGACCCGCCAACCACGCGGATACCGCCGCCCGGCCGCCGGGGCTCGTCGCCGTCGGGGCCGATGCGGCGCCCGCCGAGCCCGACCGGCCCCCAGCCGCGTCAACCCGTCGGGCAGCAGTCGGCGCCGCAGATCTACCGCGGCGGACGGGCCGCACCGCGTCCGGCCCCTGCGGCCGGCCGCCAGGGCGCGACGTCGATGATGAAGATCCTGCGTCCGCGGGCATCGACGGCGCTGTCGTCGGGTGCGGTCACGATCGGCCGGTCCAACGACAACGACATCGTCATCCCCGAAGTGCTGGCGTCGCGCCACCACGCCACGCTGATCCCGACGACCCACGGCACCGAGATCCGCGACAACCGCAGCATCAACGGCACTTTCGTTAACGGCACCCGGGTCGAGGCGGCGTTGCTCAGCGAGGGCGACGTCGTCACGATCGGCAACATCGACCTCGTCTTCGCCAACGGCTCGCTGGCGCGCCGCGAAGAAAGCCTGCTGGAGACCCGGACCGGCGGCCTGGACGTGCGCGGTGTGACGTGGACGATCGAGGGCAACAAGACGTTGCTGGACAACATTTCGATGGCCGCCCGGCCCGGAATGCTGACCGCGGTGATCGGTCCGTCCGGTGCGGGCAAGTCGACGTTCGCCAAACTGGTTGCCGGCTACACGCACCCGACCAGCGGCACGGTGTCGTTCGAGGGCCACAACGTGCACGCGGAATATGCCTCGCTGCGCAGCAGGATCGGCATGGTGCCGCAGGACGACGTCGTCCACGGTCAGCTGACGGTGAGGCAGGCGCTGATGTATGCCGCCGAGCTGCGGCTGCCGCCGGACACCACCAAATCGGACCGCGAGCAGGTGGTTGCGCGGGTGCTCGAGGAACTCGAGATGACCAAGCACCTCGAGACGCGAGTCGACAAGCTGTCCGGTGGGCAGCGCAAGCGGGCGTCGGTGGCCCTGGAGTTGCTCACCGGTCCGTCGCTGCTGATCCTCGACGAGCCGACGTCGGGCCTGGACCCCGCCCTGGACCGGCAGGTCATGACCATGCTGCGGCAGTTGGCCGACGCCGGGCGCGTGGTGTTGGTCGTCACCCACTCGCTGACCTATCTCGACGTGTGCGATCAGGTGCTGCTGCTGGCTCCCGGCGGCAAGACCGCGTTCTGTGGGCCGCCCAGCCAGATCGGTCCGTCCATGGGCACCACGAACTGGGCCGACATCTTCAGTTCGGTGGCCGACGACCCGGACGGCGCGAAAGCGCGGTACCTGGCGCAGACCGGACCGCCGCCGCCGGCACCGCCGACCGAGGAGCCGGCCGAGCTGGGCGAGGCGGCGCACACCAGCCTGCTGCGGCAGTTTTCCACCATCGCCAGGCGGCAGCTGCGGCTGATCATCTCCGACCGCGGCTACTTCGCCTTTCTCGCCGCCTTGCCGTTCATCATGGGCGCGTTGTCGATGTCGGTACCCGGCGACGTCGGCTTCGGTAAGCCGGACCCGCTCGGCGACGCGCCCACCGAGCCGGGGCAGATCCTGGTGCTCCTCAACGTTGGCGCGGTGTTCATGGGCACCGCGTTGACGATCCGTGACCTCATCGGTGAACGCGCCATCTTCCTGCGTGAACAGGCGGTGGGCCTGTCCACGACCGCGTACCTGCTGGCCAAGGTCTGCATCTATACCGTTTTCGCGGTCGTCCAGTCGGCGATCGTGGCCGGCATCGCGCTCAAGGGCAAGCCGGGGCCAACCCAGGGCGCCGTGCTGCTGGGCAATGCCGGCTTCGAGCTGTTCGTCGACATCGCCGCCACCACCGTCGCGTCGGCGATGCTCGGGTTGGCACTCTCGGCCGTCGCCAAGACCAGCGAACAGATCATGCCGTTGCTCGTCGTCGCGGTCATGTCGCAGCTGGTGTTCTCGGGCGGGATGATCCCCGTCACGGGCCGCGCGGGCCTTGACCAAATGTCCTGGGCCACACCCGCGAGGTGGGGGTACGCCGCGTCCGCCTCCACCATCGACCTGCTCGACCTGCAGGACAAGGTCAAGCAGCTTCCCAAGGATGACCTCTGGCGTCACACCACGGGCGCGTGGCTGTTCAACATGTTCATGCTCGGGTTCATCAGCGCCGCGTATCTGACGTTCGTGCGCTGGAAGATCCGCCTCAAGGGCGGCTGACCGGGCCTAACTCAGGCCCACCTTCTCGCGGACCAGGTCGGTGAGGAAGCGTGCCGTCGAGGCCGGACGGAACGCGCGGGCCGCTTCGGTGAGCGCGTCGCGGGACGCGGTGCTCAGCTCGATATCGGCGGCGGCGACGTTGAACTCGAGTTGCTCGACGCTGGACGCCCCGGGGATGGCGACCACGCCCGGCAGGCTGACCAGCCAGGCCAGCGCCACCTGGGCCGGCTTCGCGCCGACTTCCGCGGCGACGGCGCGCAAGGTCTGCAGCAGCGGCTCGATGCGGCGCAGGTTCTCGGTGCCGAACAGGGGGTTGACCGCGCGCACGCCGCCGGGCCGGTTGTCGGGGCCGTACTTGCCGCCCAGGAGCCCCTGCGCCAGTGGGCTGTACGCGATCACCATGCGGTTCTCCCGCTCGGCGAAGGGGACGAGGTCCTTGAGCGCCTGCGGATGGGCGAGCGAGAAATGCACCTGGTTGCTGACGACGGGACGCCCCAGCGCTTCGTCGGCCTTCTGCCACCGAGCCAGAGAGTAGTTCGAGACGCCGGCGGCGCCGATCTTTCCGCTGTCCAGCAGGTCGCGCATGCCCGGCATGATCACCGAATCGGGGACCACCGGGTTGGGCTGGTGGATCTGATAGAGCGGTATGCGGTCCAGCTGCAGCCGCTGAGCGCTGGCCCTCTCACGCTGCTTGATGACGGCGGGAAACGGCGCAACCGGCATGATCTTGCTGGCCACCGCGACCTTGGCCCGCTCGTCGCCGAGGGCCTCGCCGAGGATCCGTTCGCTCTTGCCCAGGCCGTACACCTCGGCGGTATCGAACAGCGTGACCCCCAGGGCCAAGGCGCGCTGAACGATGTCACGGGCGGCCCCGGAGGCGTACGGGTCCCCGTAGCCCCACTCACGCGAACCGAACTGCCAGGTTCCCAGGCCGATCCGGCTGACCTTTCCAATGCCGTCGAAGTCCAGATATTTCATGCTGCCCACCGTACGGCCTGCAGCGGCGGCCAGCGTCGTCTGCTGTTCACCTTATTGGTGACCAAAGCCCCATGACCGGCCGTCATTGGCGTAATAGCGTGGGCACCGACTGGGAGGAGAGCACATGTCCACAACCGCGCCACGCCACGGCATAGTGGTCGGCGTCGACGGTTCGGCCGCATCGAACGCCGCGGTGTCCTGGGCGGCCCGCGAAGCGGCGCTGCGGAACGTCCCGCTGACCCTGGTTCACATGCTCAACGCGATCGTGCCCGCATTCCCGCAAATACCGTTGCCGAGCGGGGTGGCGGTATGGCAGGAAGAGGACGGCCAGCAGGTGCTCGAGCACGCCGCCAAGATCGCGCGGCACGCCGTGCAGGGGGACCGGCAGTTATCGATAGCCACCGAGCTGAAGACCTCACCGCCGGTGCCGACGCTGGCCGAACTATCCGCAGACGCGGAGCTGGTTGTCGTCGGCAGCAACGGTCGCGGCGCGGTCGGTCGCGTCCTGCTCGGATCGGTCAGTTCGGGTGTCGTGCGCAGCGCAAAATGCCCAGTGGCGGTGATTCGTGAGGAGGGTCCGCCCCTGGCGCATCCCGAGCAGGCGCCAGTTCTGGTCGGCGTCGACAACTCGCCGGCCTCCGAGCTTGCTTTGGCCGTCGCGTTCGACGAGGCGTCGCGTCGCGGTGTCGGCCTGACGGCGTTGCACGCGTGGGGCGATCTCGCGGCGTTCGAACGTGGTTGGCAGGACTGGGAATCCGAGGCACAGCGGGTGCTGGCCGAATACCTGGCCGGCTGGCAGGAGCGCTATCCGGACGTCGAAGTGCAGCGCGTCGTCACCTACGCGCACCCGAGCCGCGAACTGATCGACGCGTCGGAATCCGCTCAGCTGGTGGTGGTGGGCAGCCACGGGCGCAACGCGCTGGCCCGGACGCTGCTGGGCTCCGTCAGCAACGCCGTGGTGCACGCCGTCCGGACGCCCGTCATCGTGGCACGGCAGCCCGCCGACTGAGCGGATCACCGAGTACCTTCTCGCCGCAGTAAATTCACCGAACGACTCGCGTCGGCGTGGAGCAGGGCCCAACGTCCCTATACATCGCTTGCGAGGTTGGCGGATGATGTGGCGATGATCCCAGAGTCCGGCGCCGCGTTGTTGGACACGACCGGTTTGCATCAACTCGTCGAGACACTGATCGATCGGGGTTACCGAGTCGTGGGTCCGACGTTGCGCGATAACGCGATTGTGCTCGCGGAACTCGAGTCGGCGGACGATCTCCCGCGCGGATGGGGCGTAGACGTGGATCCGGGCCATTATCGCCTGCGCCGTCGCGATGACGACGCGGTCTTCGGGCATTCGGCGGGGCCGCAGTCGTGGAAAGCGTTCCTGCACCCGCCACGGCAGCGGCTGTGGGCCGGTACCCGTGACGGAACCAGTACAGCGGAAGGCGAACAGGAGGTCCCGCGCTACGCCTTCCTGGGGGTGCGCGGCTGCGATCTGGCTGCGATCGCGACGCTCGATCGTGTGCTGGGTCGCTCCGAGTACCCGGACGCATCTTTTGCGGGCCGTCGACGGCGCCTCTTCGTGGTCGCGGTGAACTGCACCGAACCGGGCGGGCTGTGCTTCTGCGCATCGATGGGCACCGGTCCTGCGGCGGGGCCCGGGTACGACTTGGCCTTGACCGAACGTCCCGGCGCGGACGGGATGACCTACGTGGTCGACGTGGGTAGCCCCGCAGGCGCCGACGTGCTTGCCGCGTTGCCGCAGCGTCCGGCCAGCGCCGCCGAAGTCAGTTGCGCGCGTGCGGATGTCGAGGCCGCCGCGCACCGCATGGGCCGCCGGATGCCCGACACCGATCTGCGCGACCTGCTGATTCGCTCGCGCGAGTCCCCGCAGTGGGACGAGGTGGCAAGTCGCTGCCTGACCTGTGGCAGCTGCACGATGGTCTGCCCCACGTGCTTTTGCACCAGCACCGAAGACGTCAGCGACCTCACCGGTGAGCACGCGGAACGTTGGCGGCAGTGGGCGTCGTGCTTCGAGTTCGATTTCACCTTTGTCCATGGCGGTGGCAGCGTCCGCCAGTCCGGCGCCTCGCGGTATCGGCATTGGCTGACCCACAAACTGGGAACGTGGCACGACCAGTTCGGCATGTCCGGCTGCGTCGGCTGCGGACGGTGCATCGCCTGGTGCCCCACCGGGATCGACATCACCGCGGAAATGAACAAAATGGCCGGCGATGATGGTTGACGGGCCGGACTGCCTGGCGCCGACGGCTTCGGCCATGGCCCCGGTGCCGTACCGCGTGCGTACCCGGGTGGTGGAGAGCCCGGATTCGGCGACCCTGTGCCTGGCGCCGGTGGCAACGGCGTTGCGCTCGCCGGAGCCAGGGGAATTCATGATGCTCTACGCGTTCGGGGTCGGCGAGGTGGCGATCTCGATCAGCGGAGACCCTACCGTCACCGACGGCTCGATCACCCACACCGTCCGCGCCGTCGGCGCGGTCAGCCGTGCCCTGCACGACGCCGGCCCCGGCACGGTGATCGGTGTTCGGGGGCCGTTCGGCACCACCTGGGGGCTCGACGAGGCCGCCGGCCGGGATCTGGTCATGGTCGCCGGCGGGGTCGGACTGTGCCCGCTGCGTCCCGCGATCCTCGGGGCGCTGGCGCAGCGGTCGCGCTACGGGAAGATGATGCTCGTCGTGGGCGCACGATCCCGGTCCGATTTCCTTTTCGCCGCTCAACTCGAGAAGTGGACCGAAGACCCGCGGATCGAAGTGCATCTGATCGTCGACGCCCCGACCGAAGGGTGGAGCGGAGACGTCGGCCTGGTCACCGAGCCGCTGCGGCGACTGGCGCTGGATGCCGAGCGCACAACGGCGTTTCTGTGCGGACCCGAGCCGATGCTGCGCTTCGGCGCCGAGGCCCTCATGGAGAAAGGCCTGGCCGCCCAAGACATTCGGGTCTCACTGGAACGCAACATGCAATGCGGTGTCGGCTGGTGCGGGCATTGCCAGCTGGGGCCGTTGCTGCTGTGCCGGGACGGACCGGTCGTCGGTTACGACGTTGCGGGCCCGCTCATGCGGGTGAAGGAGCTGTAGATGAGTCCACCCACGTTGGCCGTGTGGAAGTTCGCCTCCTGCGACGGCTGTCAACTGACGCTGCTGGATTGCGAGGACGAGCTGCTCACTTTGGCCGACCAGGTTCAGATCGCCACCTTCGCCGAAGCCTCCAGCGCTGTGGTCGGCGGGCCCTACGACGTGTCGCTGGTCGAGGGCTCGATCACGACCCGTCACGATGAGCGGCGCATCCGCGAGATCCGTGAGCAGTCGAAAGTGTTGGTCACCATCGGTGCCTGCGCGACGGCCGGGGGAGTGCAGGCGCTGCGGAACTTCGCCGACGTCACCGAGTTCGCTTCGGTGGTGTACGCCCAGCCGGAATACATCGACACGCTTGCCACCTCGACGCCGGCGTCGGCGCACGTGAAGGTCGACTACCAGCTGCCGGGCTGCCCGATCGACCGCGGACAGTTGCTCGACACGCTCGCCGCGCTGCTCATCGGCCGCAAGCCCCGGCTACCGGCCAAAACCGTGTGCACAGAATGCAAACAACGCGGCGTGACCTGCGTCATCGTCGCCGAGGGCACGCCCTGCCTTGGTCCAGTGACCCATGCCGGCTGCGGAGCGCTCTGTCCAAGGCACCACCGCGGCTGTTACGGCTGCTTCGGCCCGTCCGCGACGCCGCGGACCGCGACGCTGATCCCACTGCTACGCCGGGACGGCATGTCCGACGGCGACGTCGAGCGGGTGTTCTCGACGTTCAACGTCGCCAGTTTCGCCGCCGAACGGGCAAGCGATGCCTGAACCCGATCGCACGCTCAGTGTCGGGACGCTGACGCGTGTGGAAGGCGAAGGGGCGCTGCACGTCCGGCTCAGGGACGGAGGACTGGAAAGCGTCGAGCTCAACATCTACGAGCCACCAAGGTTTTTTGAAGCATTCCTGCGCGGGCGTGCCTACACCGAGCCGCCGGACCTGACTGCGCGGGTGTGTGGAATCTGCCCGGTCGCCTACCAAATCAGCGCCTGCAATGCGATCGAAGACGCCTGCGGCATAGAGGTGGACGCGGACATCGTCACGTTGCGGCGGCTGCTGTATTGCGGCGAGTGGATACACAGCCACGTCCTGCACATCTACCTGCTGCACGCGCCGGACTTCCTCGGCTATCCGGACGCGATCGCCCTGGCCCGCGATGAGCGCGAGATCATCGAGCGCGGACTGAGATTGAAAAAGGCGGGCAACCGCCTGATGGAGTTCGTCGGTGGTCGGGCGATCCACCCCGTCAACGTGCGACTGGGCGGATTCTATTCGGTGCCAACGCGAACGGAGTTCAAACCGATCGCTGAACAGCTGCGCCGGGCGCTGGACGACGCGCTTGCGACGGTCGAATGGGTCGCGGGGTTCGAATTCCCCGACCTCGAACTCGACCACGAATTCCTGGCCCTCACCGCTGCGGGGGAGTATCCGATCGAGAACGGCACGATCGCCCGCAGCGCCGGATCTGCGTTTGCGGTCGCGGAATTCACCGATCACGTCGCCGAGTTGCAGGTGCCGCACTCGACGGCTCTGCATGCCACGCTCGACGGGGGCTGCTACCTGACCGGGCCGCTGGCACGGTTTTCGCTCAATTCGGCCGCGCTGTCACCGACAGCGGCGCAGGCCGCCGCCGCGGCTGGCCTGTCGGCGCAATGCCGCAATCCCTTCCGCAGCATCATCGTCCGCGCGGTCGAGGTGGTGTACGCGATAGAAGAGGCGCTGCGGATCATCGACGATTACCAGCGTCCGGCGCGTCCGTTCGTCGACGTTCCGTCCCGTGCCGGTGTTGGCCATGGAGTCAGCGAAGCCCCCCGCGGCCTGTTGTATCACCGCTACCGGATCGACGACGGGCTGGTTGCCGCCGCGACGCTCATCCCGCCCACCTCCCAGAACCAGGCGGCCATCGAAGCCGACCTCGCCCGCTTGGTGTCCGGCAACTTGGATCTCGACGACGCCGGGCTGACCATGTTGTGCGAGAAGCTGATTCGCAGCTACGACCCCTGTATCTCGTGCTCAGCGCACTTCCTGACGTTGACGGTGCAACGGATGTGACCGAGCGGATTGCCGTCATCGGCCTGGGCAACAGGTATCGCCGCGACGACGGTGTCGGTGTTGCCGTCGCCACCGCGCTGAGTGCGATGGCATTGCCCGACGTTCGCGTGGTCACCGAAATCGCGGACCCTATGAGCCTGCTCGAGGCGTGGTCGGGCGCCGGACTCGCAGTGGTGATCGACGCGGCGGTGGTGACGCCGTCGGCGCCCGGTCGCATCCACCGGTGCACCCTCGGCGACATGGCCGACTCGTCCGACGGCCTGACCTCGCACCGCGTCGACGTCGTCCGGACCTACGCGCTGGCCCGCGAGCTGGGGCGAATTCCCGACGAACTTGCGGTCTTCGCGGTCGAAGTGGCCGACACCGGGCACGGTGTCGGCCTGACGGCACAGGTCGCCGCCTGCGTGCCGCGGGTGGTCGACATGGTGGTGGCTGAAATCGCCGGCACCCGCGGGCGTCGCGGCCTGACCGCATAGGGTCCAAAGTCATCCGTGGCACCGAGGCCGAGGTGGGACCGAAGGACCATCGACCCTGGCGGACGGATGCGTAAAGCGCGCAGACTGGCGTCATGGCCAACGTAGCGAAGCGGATTGCGGCGACGGCGGCGCTGTTGGCGGCGCTCTACGCGGCGCGTCAATACTTCCGCAACTGGGGTGCGACCAAGGCGGAATCGCGGCTGCGACTTGCGGGCGATGCACTGGTGAGCGATCCGGCCGTCCAGACAACGGAGGCGGTGGACGTCGACGTGCCGGCGACAGCGGTCTGGACCTATCTGATGGGAATGGGGTCCGACCGGGATGAAGCGCAACCGTTGGCGGTGGACGACGTCGTCTGGTTGGCCCCGCCGGAGTGGACACGACTCAAGGACGGTGTCACGTTGCGCGTCGTCGAGATGGTGCCCGAACAGCACGTCGTGTTCTCAGTGACACAGCCGGACCTGCGCTGGGATGCGGTGTGGTCCATTCATCTCCTGCCGCACTGGGATGACCGCGTCCGGCTCGTGAGCCGTCTCCGAATCGCGCTGCGTTATCCCGGCGAAGTGCTTGCGACAGAGCTGGCGAGTCCGCTCATCGCGCTGGGCAGCCGGGGAATGTTGCTGGAGATCAAGCGGGGAGCGGAGCGGCTGCCGGCAACCGAGCCGGCCGGCCCGCGCGCAGCCGAAACCGCCTGACAGCAGTATTCGTTCAGCCACCCCGGGGAGGATGGGGACATGAGTGAGGCAATCCCGCTGGGACGTATTGCCGGGTTTGCGGTGAAGGTCCACTGGAGCGTGGTGGTCATCCTCTGGTTGTTCACCTGGAGCCTCGCAACGACGTTACCCGGTGTCGCCAAAGGGTATTCACACGCGAGCTATTGGCTGGCCGGAGTGTGTGGAGCTGTGGTGCTACTGGGTTCACTGCTGGCCCACGAGCTTGCGCACGCCATCGTCGCCCGGCGCTCGGGGGTAACCGTGGACAGCGTCACGCTCTGGCTGTTCGGCGGGGTCACCAGGATGAATGGTGAGGCGAAGACGCCCGGGGCGGCTTTCCGCGTCGCAATCGCGGGCCCGGCGACCAGCCTGGTGCTGGCCGCGGGATTCGCCTCGCTGGCGGCGATGCTGGTCAGCATGCAGGCCGCGGCGATTGTGGTCAGCGTCGCTTGGTGGTTGGCCGGCATCAACACGCTTCTCGGTCTGTTCAATCTGTTGCCGGGGGCGCCGCTGGACGGTGGTCGAGTGCTGCGGGCATACCTGTGGCGGCGTCACGGTGACAGCGTGCGCGCGGCGGTCGGCGCGGCGCGCGCCGGGCGGGTCGTCGCCTTTGTCTTAATCGCGTTGGGACTGGCCGAGTTTCTGGTCGGCGGCGTGATCGGTGGGGTGTGGTTGGCATTCATCGGGTGGTTCATCTTCTCCGCAAGTCGCGAGGAGGAAGCGCAGGTCACCGTTCGCCAGGCGATCTCGGGACTGCGCGTCAGCGATGCGATGACCGCTCATCCGCGCACGGCGCCGGCCTGGGTCACCGTGAACGAGTTCATTGAGCGCTATCTCCTCGGCGACCGGCACTCGGCATACCCGGTCGCCGACCACGACGGGACGATCATCGGATTGGTCACGCTCAGCCAGCTGCGCGACGTTGCTCCTGCCCAACGGGCGACGACCAGCATCCGCGAGATTGCGCTGCGCCTGACGGATGTGCCGACCGCGGAACCATCCGAGCCGCTGAGCGTCCTGATCGAGCGGTTGGGGGCTTCCCGTCACTGCAGCCGCGCCCTGGTCGTCGACGCGAGCGGCGTGGTCGGCATCGTCACGCCGAACGACCTGGCACGCCTGATCGACGTCTACCGGCTGGCCCATCCCGCGCGGGTCTAGCGAACGACGATCACCGGCACCCGCGCCATCTGGGCGACAGTTTCGCCCACCGCACCCACGAGCATGTCGGCGAATCCACCGCGACCGCGGTTGCCGACCACCCCAGCTGGGCAGTTCGCCCAGAGCGATTCGACGGTTCACGCAGTGGGCGGGAGGTTCCCTGTCGAGACCTGGGCATCCGCCTGCGGGTGACCCGACAGGGGACGCCAGCCGATGTAGGTCAGATAAATGCCGGCCACCGCGAGGGCGACGCTCACGGCGATCCAGAGGGAATTGATACCAATGGTGGCGTCGGCGA
Organism: Mycobacterium sp. NGS68; assembly: GCF_059812195.1. Classification (NCBI taxonomy): domain Bacteria; kingdom Bacillati; phylum Actinomycetota; class Actinomycetes; order Mycobacteriales; family Mycobacteriaceae; genus Mycobacterium; species Mycobacterium sp. NGS68. The sequence continues at coordinate 153,561 of NZ_JCALCE010000008.1, forward strand.
CAGACCTGAAGACGTTGGGAAATGCCAGCAGAATCAACCCACGCAGCACGATCATCCAGCCCAGCACCGAGACGATCACCGCCGCGGCGCCTCGCCAGTAGGGGTGCAGCGCAACGATGACGAGGCCGATCAAGAGGATGAAAGCGCCAGTCACCCACGACCACGAGGAATTCAACTCGAACTCCGAGACCAGCGTCCGCATCTCGGACGCGCGTGCCACGACCGTGACGCCGAGGATAGCCGCGTACGGGCCGAGAATCCGGGCGAACACGTGTGTCCTCGGCTGCACCTGCGTCGAACTCATCGTCATGCCTCCTTGCTGAGCCTCACTTACCTCAACCACACCACTCGGCGGAAGTTCGCAACAGGGACTGAAGTCCCTCAGCCTCCAGGACATTCGTCGCGAATCGGGCCCTAAGGCCACGACTAGAGGACAAACGACCCTGGCCGCCGACGAAAGGTGTGCCTATCGTCGGGGTAACCGCGTGCGACCGCGTCAATGGGGTTATCCGGAAATGAATTCACTCGTGCCTGACGGGCCAGCCGCTCCGCCGCGATCCACAGCCATACCAATTTTGGTGGATGTGATTGTGCCGCAGGAACCATCGGCACCATGCGCTTCGGAAGCGGGTCAGCCGTGAAGATCAGCCAGCGCAGGATGGCCGCACCGCGCAGGGGCGAGCGGGTGTTGGTGGGTGTTGATTCCCCGGCAACCCGCCCCGTCGGCGTGCTGATTCTGTTGTGCGCACTGGGGGGATTGGCGTTGCTGGCGGTGCGCGATCGGCCCGGTGACGATTGGTTTGCCGCGGGCCGTTTGGGCTGGTCGGTCGCGGGTCTGGTGGCGCTCGTGTTGATTGGCCGCGGCATTATTCTGGGTCGTCCGCTCACCGCGGGGCATGCCCTGGCGGCGTGCGGGGCAGTGTGCGCAGGCATCCTTGCGGACCTGCTGTCGTTCGGCCTGCTGGGCAACCTCCTGGTCGCGGCCTCCGGCTTCGTGCTGACATGGCCCACGCCCTCCCGGCCACAACCGGAGTTGTTGACGCAGGTGTGGCGGCTCGTCGACGCCACCCGGGGGGATCCACTGGCGCCGTTTGCCATGCATTCCGGCAAGAGCTATCACTTCAACAGCCAAAAAACGGCGGCGATCGCCTACCGCGCCAGATTGGGTTTCGCCGTGGTCAGCGGCGATCCGATCGGTGATGCCACCCAATTCGACGCCCTGGTAGGCGACTTCGCCCGCATGTGCCGCCGCCGCGGCTGGCGGATCATCGTGCTGGCGGCCGGCGAGCGGCACCTGAATCTGTGGCGAAGGGAGCTCCTCGGGCAGCCGATGCTGGCCGTGCCGATAGGTCGCGACGTGGTCGTCGACGTCCGCCGCTTCGCGTTGGTCGGGCGGCGCTATCGCAACCTGCGCCAAGCCGCGCAGCGCAGCCACAACGGTGGGGTCACCACCGAAATCGTCGAGGAGCAGGCGCTCGACAACGCGCTGGCGGCCGAACTTGCCGAGGTCCTCCTCGCCGCACACCGCACTGCACACACCGAGCGGGGATTCTCGATGAATCTCGACGGGGCACTCGAGGGGCGCTTTCCCGGCGTCAAGCTCGCCATTGCGCGTGACCGGACGGGGCGGGTGGCCGCGTGGCACCGATATGCGACCGCCGGGGAAGGTTCGGAGGTCACGCTCGACGCGCCGTTCCGGCGTCCCGGTGCTCCCAACGGAGTTGACGAACGGCTTTGCGTCGACATGATTGCCGATGCGAAAGCACATGGTGCGGAGCGCCTTTCGTTGGCATTCGCGGCGTTCCCGGAGATTTTCGAGGCTTCGCGCCGCAATTTGTGGCAGCGCGTGGCGTACCGCTTGATCCATCTGCTGGACCCGCTGATCCGGCTCGAGTCCCTCTACCGATATCTGCGAAAGTTCCACGCGTTGTCCGACCGCCGTTACGTGGTGTTGTGCACGCACCACATCCCGGCCGCGTTGGTGGTGCTGCTGTCGCTGGAGTTCATGCCCCGCCCGCGCCATATGAAGCTGGGGCAACGCCAGGCGGGGACCCCTTAGGCGCGGTCCGCCTCCTGCGTGCCGGGCGCGCCGAATCGGAACCGGCGTCCGGTTACCCGGTCGGGTCGTATGCGCACGTAGTGCGTCTTGGCGCTCGCCGTCCACGGCAAGAGCTGAGCGCGTTCGGCCTCGTCGATCTCCTCGTCGGTGCGAAGCGAGCGCGCTCTGCCCTCGACGATCACGCTCCAGCCCTCGGCGACGTCGTGATCGTCGACTTCGAACACCACTTGGTTGTTGATGGCGGCGCTGACCAACTTGGTGCCCTCCGCGGTGCGGAACAACAACGTCCGACGCTGCACGGCGAAGTTGACCGGAAAGATCTGTGGCCGGCTATCGACGGCGGTGACCAACCGCCCGAGCGACACGCTTTTCAGGAGATCCCAGCACTCGTGCTCGGGCAGGATGGTGACCCCATCGCGGTCTCCCGACATCAGCCGACCCCTCTCAAGTCTCGGTACGTCACAACCATGAGGCTATTGATGCCGGCTGCGCAATAGCTCTGGGCGAAAGTCCCGTCCGTTGAGGACCAACGTCGTTCAATCGTCGGCGCCCGGCACTCGCCGCCGCAACATTGACGAAAGTCACCAGTCGACGGTCGGTGGTCGTTCGGCCGGGCCGAATGCCGTGAGGAGGGGACCAAGGACCCTGGTGTGCGCGGTCACCCATGCCCGATCGTCGAAATCACAGGAAGGCAGGTGAGTGCATTGACCCACACGACGGTGGACACCGGGGTGATCGAGAGGGCAGTGGAGTTGGCTTGCCGCGCCCCGTCGCTGCACAACAGCCAGCCGTGGCGCTGGGTCGCGGGCCGCACCAGCATCGACCTGTTCGTCGACCCCCGACGGATGGTGACCTCGGCCGACAACTCGGGTCGCGAAGCGATCATCAGCTGCGGCGCCATGCTCGACCACTTCCAGGTCGCGATGGCGGCCGCCGGCTGGGAGACCAATGTCGACCGATTCCCCAACCCGAACAACTTCGATCACCTTGCCTCGATGGATTTCGCGGCCACGGACTATGTCGCGCCGGCCCGACGTGACCGCGCCGACGCGATATCGCGCCGCCGAACCGACCGACGCCCCTTCCGAGCAACGAAGGAGTGGGCGAAGTTCGAATCGGTGTTGCGTGGCTCGTGCAACGTCGATTCGGTCAGCCTCGATGTGCTCGCCGACGATGCGCGGCCCCGACTCGTGGAAGCTTCGCGGCTCACCGAGGCCCTGCGCCGCTACGACGACACCTATCATCAGGAACTCGACTGGTGGACAGCGCCTTCCAGAGAGGCGGAGGGGATACCCCGCAGCGCGCTGGCGTCGGGGGCCGCGGCTCGGGCGGTCGACGTGAACCGCGCGTTTCCGGCCGCCCGGGACGGCGAGGCCGGTGCGGGAGGGCGTGATCACGCCAAGATCCTCGTGCTGTCCACACTCGGGGACACCCGCGGCGACGCCTTGGACTGCGGCCGGGCGCTATCGGCGGTCCTGCTGGAATGCGTCCTGGCGGGATTGGCAACATGCCCGGTAACGCACCTTACGGAGACGGATGTCGGCCGTGACGTCGTTCGGGAGCACATCGGCGACAGGGCGGCGGTGCCTCAGGTGCTGGTTCGAGTCGGCGTCGCGCCTCCCGGCGATGTCCCGGCACCCACGCCGCGGCGGCCGTTGAGCGATGTGTTGGAGATTCGTCGCTGAGCCCTGTTGGTTCGAGGTATTCGTAAGGAAGTGAAATGGCTTCTCACACAGACGATCCGCCGCGACTGACGGACGCAGATGTCGACGGGCTCGCTTGGGGATTCGTCAACTCGGTCTACGCCGACGACATCTATGCGGAGTGGCCGCTGGACCGCCGGCTTGACGGCTTTCTGCGTCGCCGTGCCCTCGACCGCGTCGTCGACGACGGAGACGCATACGACCTCGTACTCGATCGCGTCATGGCCTATATCGGCGCGACGCCCCCCGCCGGGCCGACGGCCGATGACCAGCCCGACGAACGGCCCACCGGCAGGGGACTTCCGTCCCTACCGTCGCCCCAGCCGGATTGGTCGAATGGAGATTGTCAATATGGCGATTTCGAGATCTAGGAGACAGTCATGGGCACCCTTTCCGTTCAGCGTCAAGCGAGGTCACTGTTCCCCGAGTTCGCTGAGTTGTTTGCGGCGTTTCCGTCGTTCGCGGGTGCGCGTCCCGCCGTGGATCCGCGCGTGATGCGGCTGGAGGACGAGATGGAGAACGGACGGTATGTCGTCCGTGCCGAAATGCCAGGCGTCGACCCCGCCAAGGACATCGACATCACGATCCGCGACGGGCAATTGACCATCAGGGCGGAGCGCAGCGAGAAGAAGGAATTCAACGGGCGTTCCGAGTTCTCCTACGGCTCATTCGTGCGCGCGGTGTCCCTGCCCGCGGGTGCCGACGACAACGACATCCAGGCCACCTACGACAAGGGCATCCTGTCCGTTTCCGTGGGTATGACCGAGCCGAAGCCGGCCGAGCGCCGGGTTCAGGTTCAGTCTGCAAATTGAGTGCGGTGCGCGATGACTAGTGCGACTGAGGTCACCCGGCGCTCACCGCGGCGCGTGTTCCGCGACCGTGGCGAGGCCGGCCGGGTGCTGGCAAGTCTGCTGAGTGCCTACCGTGACCGGCCCGACGTGATCGTCCTGGGTCTGGCGCGGGGCGGGGTGCCCGTCGCCTGGGAGGTTGCGGCCGCGCTCCATGCGCCGTTGGATGCCTTCATCGTGCGCAAGCTCGGAGCACCCGGCCACGAAGAGTTCGCGGTGGGAGCACTGGCAAGCGGTGGCCGCGTCGTCGTCAACGACGATATGGTGCGCGGATTGCGGATCACCCCACAGCAACTGCGCGATATCGCCGAACGCGAGGGCAGGGAGTTGGTCCGCCGTGAGGCCGCCTACCGCGGTGGACGTCCGCCGCTGGATATCGCCGGCAAGACGGTCATCCTGGTCGACGACGGCCTGGCCACCGGCGCGAGCATGTTCGCGGCGGTGCAGGCATTGCGCGAAGCCGAGCCCGCGCAGATCGTCGTTGCCGTGCCCGCGGCCCCGGAGTCCACCTGCCGCGAGTTCGCCGGCCTGGTTGAGGACGTTGTCTGCGCATCCATGCCGACGCCGTTTCTCGCGGTCGGGGAGTCGTTCTGGGATTTCCGCCAGGTCACCGACGACGAGGTTCGTCAGCTGCTCAACACCCCGACGGCAACGGGCTCGGCCAGCCGACCGGCCGGGCCCACCGCCGCCGAGGTCGTCGCCGCCGTCGCCATCGACGCGCCGGCGGGCGTTCCCCCGCGGGATGCGCTCGAGCAAGTCATCGGCGATGCGCGCATCGTGTTGATCGGCGAGAGCTCGCACGGCACGCACGAGTTCTACGACGCGAGGGCCGAGATCACCAAATGGCTGATCGAGGAGAAGGGCTTCTGCGCGGTCGCCGCGGAAGCCGATTGGCCCGATGCATACCGGGTGAATCGCTACGTCCGCGGATTGGGCGAGGACAGCAATGCCGATGAGGCGCTGAGCGGCTTCGAGCGGTTTCCGGCCTGGATGTGGCGCAACACCGTTGTCCGCGACTTCGTCGAGTGGCTGCGCACCCGCAACCGGCGCTCGGAATCGAATGGTCAGCGACAGGCCGGCTTCTACGGCCTGGACCTGTATAGCCTGCATCGCTCGATGCAGGAGGTGATCGCCTATCTCGACACGGTTGACCCGAAGGCCGCCGCGCGGGCGCGGCAACGCTACGCCTGCTTTGACCACGCCTCGGCCGACGACGGTCAGGCGTACGGCTACGCGGCGGCGTTCGGGGCGGGTCCGTCTTGCGAACGGCAAGCCGTCGAGCAACTGGTTGAGCTGCATCGCAACGCGATGGACTATGCGCGCAGGGACGGGCTGCTGGCCGAAGACGAACTGTTCTACGCGCAGCAGAACGCTCAAACGGTGCGTAACGCCGAGGTCTATTACCGCGCGATGTTCAGCGGGCGCGTCAGCTCGTGGAATCTGCGTGACGAGCACATGGCGCAGACGCTCGCGGCGCTGCTGGCGCATCTGGACCGTCACGATGAGAAGCCCGCGCGAATAGTGGTGTGGGCCCACAATTCTCATGTCGGGGACGCCAGGGCGACCGAGGTATGGGCGGACGGTCAGCTCACGCTCGGTCAGCTTGTCCGTCAGAGGTACGGCGACGAGTCCCGCCTCATCGGTTTGAGTACCTATTCGGGCACCGTCACCGCCGCCAGCGATTGGGGTGGTGTCGCCGAGCGAAAGGCGGTCCGTCCAGCGCTGGACGGGAGCGTCGAAGAGCTCTTCCATGAGACCGGCAGGAGTCCGTTCCTGGTGTCGGCCCAGATCAGCCCGGAGGCCGAAGATCCGCTGAGCGCAGTCCGATTGGGCCGCGCCATCGGCGTGATCTACCGGCCCGAGACGGAGCGGCAAAGCCACTACTTCCACGTTCGCCCCGCGGATCAATTCGATGCCATGATTCACATCGACAGCACTCGTGCGCTCGAGCCGTTGGAGCCCACGAGTCGTTGGGTCGCCGGCCAGACCCCGGAGACGTATCCGAGTGGCCTTTAGGACCCAAGACGACTGGAGTCGACGATGAACGGTCAGGTAGGTCCGGCCCCGGGCCTACCGCGGATCGTCACGTTGACCATGAACCCGGCGCTCGACGTCACGACAAGCGTGGATGCCGTGCGGCCGACCGACAAACTGCGATGCGCCGCGACCCGTTACGACCCGGGCGGCGGTGGCATCAATGTGGCGCGGATCGGACAAGTCCTCGGCGGCTCGGTGTTCGCGGTGTTTCCCGCAGGCGGGTCGCACGGGGGACTGCTCACGCGGCTGCTCAGCGATGCAGGTGTGCCGTTCGGCGAAATCCCGATCGTCGAGCCCACGCGGGAGAGCTTCACCGTCAACGAGACAAGCACCGGTCATCAGTACCGCTTTGTCCTGCCTGGGCCTGCGCTGACAGCCCGAGAGCAGGAGCGGTGCCTGCAGGAACTGCGGATGGCGGCACGGTCAGCCGAATTCATAGTGGCCAGCGGCAGCCTGCCGCCGGGGGTGCCCGCGGACTTCTATCACCGAGTCGCCGAAGTATGCCGCAGGGTGGGTGCGCGGCTAATTCTGGATACCTCGGGTGGCGGCTTGCAGCACATCTCCGCCGGGGTCTTCCTGCTCAAGGTCAGCATGCGCGAACTTCGCGAATGCGTCGGACGAGACCTATTGGCCGAGGCCGACCAACTCGCTGCCGCGCACGAGCTCATCGACAGTGGTCGTGCCGAGGTCGTGGTGGTGTCCCTGGGCTCGCATGGCGCATTGCTCGCGACACGCCACGCGAGCCATCGTTTTGCCGCGGTTCCGATGCAGGGCGGCAGCGGTGTCGGGGCCGGCGACGCCATGGTCGCCGCGATCACGATCGGGCTCAGCCGCGGATGGCCCTTGACCAAGTGCGTCAGACTGGGGATTGCGGCGGGTGCGGCGATGTTGATGACACCTGGTACGGCGACGTGCGAGCGCGCCGACGTGGAAAAGTTGTTCGAGTTGGTCGCCGAGCCCGTCACGGTCGATCGAGCTGGTCAGGAGTCGCCATGAATCAACCCGACCCCAAGTGGGTGGTCGTCGGCGTCAATGGTTCGCAGGCCGCCGTGAACGCCGCGAAGTGGGCGGCCGACGAGGCGATTGGTCGGCAACTGCCGCTGCGCCTCATTTACGTCATCAAACCTCCGGACGCGCGGAACGCTTCACCACACAGCTCCACGGAGTGGGAGCTCGAACGTGGTGAAACGGCGCTTTCCCAGGCGATGTGTGCAGTGCAAAACGCGGGCAGGCCGGTCGAGATCGAAACGGCCATTCTTTCGGGGGACCCGGGCGCGGTGCTGGTCGATGAGTCATCGGCTGCGGCCATGGTCTGCGTCGGGACTTCCAGGCGCGGATGGGCGGCCGACGGGCTGTTGGGGCCGACGGCGGTCGCACTGGTTACGGGCGCACACTGCCCGGTTGCCATCATCCGGACCAACCCCGACGGATCACCGACGGAGCTCGGTGTGATCGCAGTAGCGCTCAACGACGAACCCGACAACGACGAAGTCGTGCATGTGGCGATGGAAGAGGGACGCCGTCGCCACGCCACTGTGCGTCAGATCGATCGGCGTCTGGACAGCTGGATTCGCCGGTACCCCGACGTTCCGGTCCAGATCGTTGCTGCGGGTACCGGTCCGCACACGGTCGAGCACCACGGCGGCGCGATCGATCTGGCCGTTGTGGGTAAGGCCGATGCCGGCGAGCTGCCGGGTCTGACCACCCCGAACTGCCACCCCATTCTGGGTTATCCGGATTGCTCGATACTCGTGGTCGGCCATTAGCCGGGCCGTTCACGCGGCGTGACCTCGGTCGCGGCCGGCGACGCCGGCGGCGTGTTCGATGGCACGGTTAGCTGAGCGGCTGGCCCACGGCAGCGCGACCGTCCTTGGGGGACCCGTGTGTGGCTGACCTGTGCGGGTGTCGCATGGTGGCTTGTTCGGTCGACGAAGGCCTAAGCTGGCAAGCGGCAATGTGGCTTCGCGATCGGCGGCCCGAAGCCCGAGCGATCGTTTGTGGAGGTATCGCGGGAGTTGACCACTGACAATGCCGATTCGGTATTTGCTGAATTGGGTCAGCCAGAGCTTCTCAGCAGGATGCATGGACAACTCGATGAGTTGCTGGCGACGCGGGACCAGATGGAGCATCTGCTGCGCGTGATTGTCGAGATCGGCGCCGATCTCGACCTCGATGCGACGCTGCGTCGGATCATCAACGCGGCCAGGAAGTTGACCTCGGCGCCGTACGGTGCGCTGGCCGTGCGCGATCGTGAAGGCGCGCTGGTGTCGTTCGTACACGCGGGTATCGACGATGAAACCGCTCGCCGGATCGGGCATTTGCCGGTCGGCAAGGGAGTTCTGGGTGTTTCGCTGGTCGAAACGCCGGCGCTGCGCTTGGACGACCTGACCATGCACCCGGCCGCATGCGGATTTCCCGAATACCACCCACCCATGCGGGCTTTTCTCGGGGTGCCGATCACGATTCGGGGCACGGTGTTCGGCAGCCTGTATCTGACCCACGTCGACCAGGGGCGGGTGTTTTCCGCGTCTGACGAGTTCTCCGCTCGAGCGCTGGCATTCGCGGCCGCCGTCGCCATCGACAATGCGCAGCTCTTCGAGCGCGAGCGGATGTCGGTGAAATGGACGGAGGCCAGCCGCGAAATCACTACCTCGCTGCTGTCCGCAAAGGAACCGCACCGGCGTCCACTGCAGCTCGTTGCCGACCGAGCGTGCGCGCTGACGGGCGCCGAGCAGGCGATTGTGCTCGTGCCCGTAGACCCTGACCTGCCGACCGAAGAAGTCGACACACTGGTTGTGTCCGCCGCGGTGGGTCTGTACGCGGACGAAGTGACGGGTCAGCAGGTTCCGGTAGAGGACTCCACGTCGGGTTCGGTTTTTCGTTCGGGCCAGCCGCTGATCACCGAGGCGTTGCGCTATCCGATCCAGTCGTTCACGGATGTGGGACAGCGCCCCGCGATCGTGATGCCGTTGCGCGCGCACGACGAGGTGGTTGGGGTGATCCTCGTTGCCCGGGCTGCGGACCAGCCGCCTTTTGACAACAGCTATCTCGATTTGATGAGCGATTTCGCCACCCACGCCGCGATAGCGCTGGTCCTCGCCTCGGGCCGCGAGAAGGCGCGGCGGCTGACCATCCTGGCCGAGCGCGAGCGGATTGCGCACGATCTGCACGACCATGTCATTCAGCGACTGTTCGCCACGGGAATGGATCTGCAAGGCACTTTGGCGCGCGCGCGGTCGCCGGAGGTGGCCGACCGCCTGACCCGCACGCTCGACGATCTGCAGGCCATCATCGAGGAGATCCGGACCACGATCTTCCAGCTGAGTTCCACCAGAAAGCACGACGGTGGCTTCCGGCAGCGGATCCAGCGCGTGGTTGCCGATTTGACGGAGAACCGCGACATCGTGGTCACGATTCGAATGAACGGTCCGATGACGGTTGTCGGCCCCGAACTCGCCGAGCAGGCCGAAGCAGTCGCGACCGAAGCGATCAGCAACGCCCTTCGCCACTCCGGTGCGTCGAGGTTGACTGTCGATGTCGATGTCGCCGACGTGTTTACCCTCGATATCACGGACAACGGCCGCGGCATACCCGTGGAGAACCAGCGCCGCAGCGGTCTGGCCAACATGGTGCGCCGCGCCGAACAACTTGGCGGCCGGTGCGAGATCACAACTCCTCCGGAGGGCGGCACGCGCGTGCACTGGACCGCTCCGTTTTCCGACTTCTGACGCTTACCCGTCGGCGCCGTCGGGCTGGCGGCCCAGCCTCGCACCGGGCGAATGCCCTTGTCGACTCGGGACTTCCGCCCCTACCGCACCGTCGGATCGCGAGCAGACTTAGAGCTGTCGGCAGATTCGGACATACCAGCTTGCCGGAGTTCTGGTTTACGTGGACTGTATAGGCGCGACGGGTGACAACGAACATTCTCTCTGACGAGCAGATCAGCGCGCTTACGCCCGCGCAGCGGCGCGAACTGATCCAGCGCCTCGAGCGGCCCGCTTCGAAGTTGAGGCCCAGAAATGCCGTCGAGAAGTTGAAACAAGCACATCTGGGGCTGATGACCGGTGGCGCGTTGTTCATGATCCCCTGGACCATCTATCTGAGCCTCACATTGCCGCGGAGCTACACCGTCCACGACTGGCGGCTGACGTGGTTGGGTTTCGACATCTTGCTGGTGATATTTATGGCCGCCACCGCGATCTTGATCCGGCTTCACCGTCAGGTGCTCGTATTTCCCGCCTTCACGACCGGGATTCTGCTGTTGTGCGATGCGTGGTTCGACGTTACGACGGCCAGCCCCGGCGAGCTTCGCGCATCGATAATCACCGCGATACTGGGCGGTCTGCTTGCGATCGTGCTGATCGGCGGCTCCTGGAGCCTGGTGCGCTTCAACGCGAGTCGGCTGTGGTTACTCGAGCCAGGCCAGTCTCTGTGGCGGGTACCGCTGAGCGACACGCCGGCCGAGCTCGTCTCCGATTCGCCCTGAGGCCGAATCCCGTTCCGCCGGGTCGAACTCATGGGCGCTCATGGGAACCAGCCGCTCGAGTCACTTCGAGACTGGGTCGAGCGCCGTTGGCCGGTCGCGGACCACAAGGACGGAACATCCGGTTTGCCCGAAGCGGGTTCTGATCGGACCGACTATTCGGGTGACCTGTCCGGCATCCGAATCGCCCACCACAGCGAGCTGGACGACGTCTTCTGTGCTGGATAGGAATTGGGCGGCACCTTGTCGGGCGGCCACAGGACGCACGTGTACCTCGGGATATCGCGCCACCCACGGGCCGAGCCGATGATTAAGTTGCTGATACGGTATCTCGCCCAGGCCCCATCGCCACATACCCATCGCCAGGATCGGTGCATTGCGAAGTCGGGCCTCCTTGAACCCGTAGTTCAGGACCAGGTCGCTGCCGGGCGAATCGTCGATGGCGACGGCTACCCATCCGGGCGGTGTTCCCTCGGCTTCGCGGTCGCCGCGGATCACCGCCACCGGGCAATGTGCCTTCCTGGCAACACTTTCGGCGGTCGAGCCGAGGACTCGGCGAGCGACCTGGTCGATGCCGACTGAGCCGATGCACACCAGCGCTGCGTCGCAGGATTGCTCGATCAGGGCATGGCCGGGCGAACCGTGCACCAGCGCGGTTTCGATCCGGACTGGACTGTCGACGGCTTTCAGCGTCGCCGAGGCGGCCCGCAACGCCGTCTCGCCGTATTGGATGTCGAGATCTTCGTCACCGCGCGGCTCGCCCGGGCTGTGTGCGGGGATCGCATGTACCAGGCGAAGCGGGACGTCGCGGCTGACGGCCTCCCCGACCGCCCACTTGCCCGCGTTGACCGCCGCGTCGGACCCATCGATACCGACAACCACCCGCTCTGTGGTCTGAGCAGTGGCCTGCGGAGGGTTCATTTTCTATCTCTTTCAGCACTGCGCGTCGAGTCGCAGGTTCCGACGCCCGCGTCGAGACATTGGTGGCATGACGCCGCGATTCACGCGAACTCGACGGTGTGCCCGGGCCATAGCGTTCGCACCCGGCCACGGCATTCGACATCGATGTGCCCGCGACCCCCGGTCTCGGCAGTCAGCACGGCAGTCCGTCCACGGATCCGCAGGTGAAGCCGATTGCCGCGATAGGTGAAGGGGAACTCGATTGGACCGAGGCCCTCCGGCCAGTGCGGACCGAGTACCAGTCGGTCGTTGCGTGTTTCCAGTCCGGTGAAACAGCGTTGCAACAGGTCGACGCTGCCCGCCATCGCTGCCAGGTGTATTCCTTCCGATGTCGTACCGCCCTGGATGTCGGCGACATCGGAACTGAGTACTTGCTCGAAGTACTCCATGGCGTTATCGCGGTTGGCGCGGGCAAGGACCCACGAATGCACGATCGCGCTCAGCGTCGATCCGTCCGAGGTACGTGCCAGGTAGTAATCCACCGTCTTCGGGATCTGCGCAGGCCTGAAGTGGTAGCCGAGTCGGCCGAAGATGCCAAGCAACTCCTCCGCTGACAGCAGGTAAAACAGCATCAACGCATCCGCCTGCTTGGACGCCTTGTAGTTGTTCACGCTGTCGTCCTCGGCGTCCAGGATGCGGTCGAGTCGCTGGATGTTTCCGTAGCGCTCGCGATAGCTTTCCCAATTCAGCTCCGCCAGTTCGGAATAGCCTTCGAACTGACTGATCACATCGTCGTGGAAGGGCACGAACATGCGTCGGGTCACGTGGTCCCATCGAGTGTGTTCCTGGGTGGTCAGACCGACTTTCCCGACAAGCTCCAGGCGGTCGCGCAGCGGCAGCAGATCAAGCGCGTCCATGGCCCGCATGATCGCCCAGACCGCCATCACATTGGTGTATGCGTTGTTGTCTATCCCGTCGTATTCCTTGCCCGGATATCCGGAATGGAATTCGTCCGGACCGATGATGCCGCGGATGGAGTAGCGGTCGCGACTTTCCTCGAAGTTTGCCAGACCCACCCAGAAGCGGGCGATCTCGACCAGCATCTCGGCGCCGTAGTCGATGAGAAACTGTCGGTCCCCCGTCACCTGGTAGTGCTGCCAGGTGTTGTAGGCGATCGCCAGCCCGACGTGATGCGCGCGCGCACTGGGATCCGGATTCCACCGTCCGGACTGCGGATTGAGGTGAAGCTGCTGGCTCACTTCACGTCCGTCGCTTCCCGATTGCCAGGGATACATCGCGCCGAGATAGCCCGCGTTCCGAGCGGCACGACGGGCCTCGGGTAGGCGCCGGTAACGATAAAGCAGAAGCGAGCGGGACACATTCGGCATCCGCAGGTTCACGACGGGGGTGATGAACAGCGAGTCCCAGAAAACGTGCCCGCGGTAGGCCTCACCGTGCAGTCCGCGCGCTGGGACGCCGGCGTCGAGTTCGGCCGTGTGCGGCGAGATGGTTTGCAGCAGGTGCACCAGATGCAGTCGCAGGACCCGCACTGACTCGGTGCTGTCGGAAAGTCCGACGCTGCATTGCTCCCACAACCGGGCCCACGCCCGGGCATGCTGATGATGCAGTTCGGCGAATCGGCCGGTTCCATCGAGGCATTGCTGCGCGGCGCTCGCCGGTTCGGATATGGCGCTGTCCCGACCGGTGAAGACGGTCACGATTTTCTCCAGGCTGACGGATCGACCTGCGGAGATTTCGACCTCGATATCGTGGCCGCCCCGATTGGCCGCCCGGACTTCGGCGTAACGCGCCTCAGCCGGTGTATCGTCTCGCCACACAGTGTTTCGCGCGGCCAGCGCGATCGATATGCCGGATTGTGACGTCTGGGTCCGCAATAGCACCGAGTCCGGCGCTATCGCGTCCACGATCGATTCGGTGAGGTGGGTGCTAGACAGCGAACGATAACGGTCGACCATGGTATTGCGCACGGTCCCGTCCAGCAGTGATCTGAACTGCACGGTGCCCGACCAGTTCTCGGCACCAACGGTGGTCTGCATGGCGAGCAGGTGAGGTTCGTGCATTGCCGCGAAGCGCCGTTGGTTGAGTCGGGTAATCCGTCCCGCGCTGTCCCGGAATCGCACGTCGCGGATCAGCGTCGCGTGTCGCAAGTCGAATGTCTGACGATAGGAAAGTAACTCGACGTCGTCGATGCTGAACCACGATCCACCGTCGATCCGGAACGTCAGTGAAAGCCAGTTGGGCAGATTGACCAGACTCTCGTTTTCGATCGTTCGGCCGGCTATCTGATCGGCCAGCGTGTTGTACACGCCCGTGGCGTAGGTGCCGGGGTAATGCGCATCGCCTGCGGTGGACTCCGGTGCGCAACCACGGGTGGCCACATATCCGTTGCCGACGGCGCACAGCGCCTCGCGCAAGCGCTCCGTCTTCGGTTCGTACCCTTCGTAAATGAGCTCCCACGGGTCTCGCGGTGGTGCGGCGTCTTTGAGGTTTTCGGCCAGATAAGAGATGAATTCCACTACCTTGACCGGGCTTTCGAGACTGAACGAGGCGGACGACAGTCGATCAGGGTCTTCCTCGTGGCACACCGTGATGCCCACACCGTCGAACCGGACTGCGTCGAATGCGTCTTCGTCCGTGGTGTCATCGCCAATGTAGATCGGCAGCACCGTGCCAGGGTCGACGGTGTCGCCGAGTCCTGCAATGTGGCCGAGCATCCAATGCAGCGTGCTGCCCTTGTCCCAGGAGATATTCGGCCGAAGCTCGATAACCCTGCGGCCCGTCGTTGCTCTGAGACCTTCGGAACGCCCGAGTCGGCGCACCGCCGCAATGACGCGGTCGACGGTTTCGGGATCGACCTTGCGGTAGTGCACCGCGACGGCAAAACGTTTGTGCTCCAGGATTATTCCCGGAATGTCACCAAGCTCCTGCACCAACCGGTCCGCAACCTGCGCTAGTGCGCCCGCCGCCGGGGCGGCGGCGGCGTTCTGATGGTGACTCCCGTCGGGTGCCAACAGCTCGAAGCCATGGCCACCCGCGAACCACAACCCGTCCACGTCGACCCGGTTGCGCACGTCGGCCAGATCACGGCCGCTGATAATCCCCACCACGCATTGGCTTGCCAGCGCTCGCAGCGCCTCGGCGGCGCCGGCGATAAGTGCCGCCGACTCGGGATGCTCGACGATTTCGGACAAGGTGCCGTCGAAGTCCAGGAAGACCATTGGCCGACGGCCCGTCACCAGTTCCTTGAGCTGGCTGTAGACCTGTAGGGCGTCGGGAATAGCCGATGTGGCGGCATGGCCGCATCGGACTGTGATCTCAGCGAGATCGGCGACCAGCGCATCGGTTCGGCGGGGCAGCGCTCGGTCCCCGTCGGCGGCTGGATCGACACCGATGACGAGGCCGAATCCGCACTGCGTGCTCGACGAGAAGCCGGCCCGCTCCTGCTCCACGACCACGCAGCGATCGGGGCGAATACCGAGCCCACGCGCCGTTTCGATCAGGACTCCTTCACCCGCATCTTCGGCGTCCTCGGCTTCGGTAAGGCCCACCGTGACGAATTCGTCGATGCCGACAGCGCCGACAACCTGCGCGCAGTTACGACCATGTGAGCACACCCCGATCGCGAATCCGGCATCTCGTAGTCGGTGCAGTAGTGGGACGGTCGAATCGCAGCAGCGAAGGCCCTGCGAGGCGGTATCGGTGACCAAGCAGGTGAGGTCGAAGATCACCGCATCGTGGTGGCGCCTGTCAATGGCGGCGGCCCATTCGGTCATGGTGGTGACGATGCCACAGTCGAGCGACTCGTCTGGCTCAGCACACGCAACGAGGGCCTCTTGTCCGTGTGGTTAGGGACTAAAGTCTCACGACCATCGACATCTGGGGCAATAGCGTCTCTTGTGGGGGTCGGAACCCGTGGGCCAGGATGCAGAACAGCGATATCGATGAGGAACCAGAGCCATGGAGGCAACCATCACCGCCGAAAGGTCTGCCGAGTCGCCGATCGCGGCCGCGCCGCCCTATGTCGAGGTGCACGAGACCCATACGGGCGTGGTGGTGCTGGCCGGTGATCGCGCCTACAAGGCCAAGAAGCCGGTGTTGACCGACTTTCTGGATTTCCGCACTCCGGAGCAGCGCGAGGTCGCCTGCCGGCGCGAAGTCGAGTTGAACAGCCGGCTTTCCCCCGGTAGCTACCTCGGGGTGGCGCATCTCAGCGATCCGGCCGGTGGAGCTGCCGAACCGGTCGTGGTGATGCGGCGGTTCCGCGACGATGACCGCCTGGCGGCTGTCGTCTCCCGCGGCGGGCAGGACGAGTCCCTGCGGATCATCCTGGACACCATTGCCGTTGTGCTGGAACGGTTTCACACAAGCGCCGAGCGGAATCCACTGATCGACGACCAGGGCGTTGCCGGCGCGGTCGCGCGGCGTTGGCGTGACAACCTTGACGAGCTTCGCCGCCATGCCGGTACGACGGTCGCCGAGGAGTCGATCGAACGAATCCAGCGCCTAGTCACCGCATTCGTTTCCGGACGTGCCGCCCTGTTCCAGCGCCGGATCGACCAGGGCTGCATTGTCGACGGCCACGGCGATCTGCTCGCCGATGACATCTTCTGGGTCGACGGCAAACCGGTTCTGCTGGACTGTCTGGAATTCGACGACAAGCTTCGCCACGTGGATCGCATCGACGATGCCGCGTTCCTCGCGATGGACCTGGAGTTCCTGGGCCGCAAGGACCTGGGCGATTACTTTCTGCGACGCTACCTTGCCCACTCGCAAGACACGTCCCCGTCGTCGCTGCGGGACTTCTATATCGCCTACCGCGCAGGGGTGCGGGCGAAGGTTGACTGCGTCCGAGTTTCGCAGGGCGAATCGAGCGCCGCGGCTGACGCCGCCCGGCACCTCGACATCGCGACGCGGCATCTGGAAAACGGCGCCGTACGGCTGGCCCTCGTCGGCGGGGGCCCGGGGACCGGCAAGTCGACAGTGGCGCGTGCGCTCGCTGAACGTGTTGGAGCACAGGTTATCTCGACCGACGACGTACGGCGTGAGCTGCGGGAGTCGGGAGTCATCACGGGCGATCCCGGGGAACTTGATGCGGGACTGTACAGCCCGGACAACGTCGCGATCGTCTATGAGATCGCCCTACGACGAGCGAGCGAGTTCCTGGGCAGCGGACGATCGGTGATCCTCGACGGCACCTGGCGCCGTCGGGAGACCCGTGCACTCGCCGATCGATTTGCCGCTCAGACACATGCGGCGCTGGTCGAGATACTGTGCTCGGCAACGGTGGGCGTGGCCGCCGAAAGAATAACGACGAGGCCACCTGGCAACTCCGATGCAACCCCGGAGATCGCGGCGGCGTTGGCCGCTCGGCGCAGCGACTGGGATCGCGCGCACCGAATCGATACCTCTCGGCCGCTTGAGGACACATTGCGCGACGTGCAGGATATCTGGCGTCGGGCCATTGAGAAGGAGTAGCAGATGGCAACGAACATTCCAGTCACCGGCTATGTCTCGGACATTTCGGCATTGCGTCTCACCGATGCCGAAGAGGCCGGAGGCAAGGGCGCGAATATGGGTGAGCTGGTTGCCGCCGGGCTTCCGGTCCCGCCGGGGTTCGTCTTGCTGCGTAGCGGCTATCTGGCGGCGATGCACGCCGGCGGCGTCGATGCCGAACTCTCTGCGCTGCATCGCGAGGCGTTGACGCAGGTCGACAACGGTGCGCGGCTGGACGAGCTCTGCCAGCGAATGCGGAGCCTGGTGAGCAAGGCCGGCGCCAGCGACGACGTTCGCGATCAGCTGCTCGACGCGTATCGCAGACTCGGGCCTGACTGCGTCGTGGCCGTGCGATCTTCGGCGACGGGCGAGGACGGACGCGACGCGTCGTTCGCGGGGATGAATCAGACCGTGACGAACGTGACCGGCGAGGCGGACCTCATCGATGCCGTCAAGCGTTGCTGGGCTTCGTTGTTCACTCCCCGGGTCATCACTTACCGCGCCAGTCGTGGCTTCCTCGCCGATCCCGCGATGGCCGTGGTGGTCCAGCAGATGATTGCCTCCGAACGGTCCGGGGTCGCGTTCACCACAGACCCCAGCACGGGGGAGCGGGATCACATCGTCATCGAGGCGGCCCTGGGGCTCGGCGAGGTCGTGGTGTCCGGAAAGGTCCAGCCAGATACCTATGTCGTCGACAAGAAGACCCTGGACGTGCTGGACGTCAAGATCGGTTACCAGGCGTTCAAGATCGAGCGCGGGCCGGAGGGCCACGACGTCATCGTCGAACTGGATCCGGCGCAGGCCGAAGCGCGTGTCCTGGATGACAGCGCCCTGCGACGGATCGCCGAGCTTGCGATCGCCACCGAGGCGCACCACGGTTGCCCACAAGACGTCGAGTGGGCGATCGCGTCCGGCAAGTCGTGGTTGGTGCAAGCCAGGCCCATCACCACCCTGGGCGATGACACCGCCGACGAGTCGGAGAACTCCGGTGTGCTGCTTCGTGGGTTGCCCGCAGCGCCCGGCACGGCGTCCGGGCGGGTCCGTGTCCTGCGTACCCCGCAAGAGTGCGGCGCGTTGGTGGACGGCGAGATTCTGGTGGCACCGATGACGAATCCCGATTGGCTGCCGGCAATCCGCCGGTCGGCGGCGCTGGTGACCGAGACTGGCGGGATGACCTGTCACGCGGCCATTGTGGCGCGTGAACTGCGGGTTCCGTGTGTGGTGGGAGCCCGGGGTGCGACGACTGCGTTGCACGACGGACAAACGGTCACGGTCGACGGCGGGCGGGGAAACGTCAGCGCGGGGCGGGCGGGTGCTGAAGTGGTGGTCTCGCCGGTCGCGCAGCAGCCCGCTGCCGCGGCCGCCAGCATCACCACCGGCACGAAGATCTACGTCAATTTGGCCATGCCCGACTCGGCCGAGACGGTCGCCGCCCAGGACGTCGACGGCGTGGGTCTGCTGCGTGCCGAGTTCATGCTCACTCAAGCGCTGTCCGGAAGGCATCCACGCGACCTGATCACCCACGGCGAGCAGGACAAACTCGTCGACGCCATGGTGGCGTCCATCGGCCGCATCGCGTCGGCCTTCGGCACACGACCGGTCATCTACCGCGCCACCGACTTTCGCAGCAACGAGTTCCGCGGGTTGCGCGGCGGTGAGGAATACGAGCCGGTGGAACACAACCCGATGATCGGTTACCGCGGGTGCTACCGGTACGTCAAGGAGCCCGACCTCTTCGCACTGGAGCTCCAGGCGTTGGCCCGCGTGCGGGAACGGAATCCCAACGTGCATCTGATGATTCCGTTCGTCCGTACCCGCTGGGAGCTGGAAGCCTGCCTGTCTCTGGTGGACGCGAGTCCGCTGGGAACTCACCGGGGAATGCACCGCTGGGTGATGGCGGAGGTCCCCTCGGTGATCTATTGGCTTCCCGAGTACATCGGCATGGGCGTGGACGGGGTGTCCATCGGGAGCAACGACCTGACCCAACTGGTTCTCGGTGTCGACCGCGACTCCGACACATGCGCCGAGTTGTTCGACGAATCCGACGGCGCCGTGCTCGACGCGATTGGTCGCATCATCGCGATCGCGCGCAAACACGGCATCACCTCCTCGCTGTGTGGGCAGGCGCCGTCGACCAACCCGGCGTTTGCCGAGCACCTGGTCCGGATGGGGATCACCTCGGTGTCGGTCAACCCCGATGCGGTCACCGCCACCCGGCGGATCGTCGCCGCCGCCGAGCGCAGGCTGCTGCTGGAGTCGGCGCGGGGTTGACATGGCCGCGACGGTGCCCGATCACGAAGTCGTCCGCGACGCGGTGATGCTGGCGTGTCGTGCGCCGTCACTGCACAACAGCCAGCCATGGAGATGGGTTGCCGATGATGCGGGGTTGCACCTGCACGCCGATCCCGCCAGGCTCATTCACGCCACCGACCGCGCAGGCCGGGAACTGCTGCTCAGCTGTGGCGCGGTGCTTGACCACCTCCGCGTTGCCATGGCCGCCGCGGGCTGGGGCTGTAGCACGCGACGCCTGCCCGATCCGGAATTCCCGGATCACCTCGCGGCGCTTGAGTTCCGGTCCATCGCGGGCGTCGGTGACAAGGAGCGGCACCGTGCGGACGCGATCCGTCGGCGCTATACCGACCGCTTGCCGTTCGACCCGCCCACTCGGTGGAACGCTCTGCACTCGGCGCTGGTCGCTTCGGTGGCCCCCTACGGCGTGCTGCTGGATGTGGTGGCCGACGATGACCGGCCGGCTCTGGCCGAGGCCTCTCGTCTCACCGAGACCCTGCACCGATATGACACTTCTTACCTGACTGAACTTCGCTGGTGGACTTCGCCATTCGCGCCGGAGTCGCGCCTGCCGCAACATCTGCTGGTATCCAGCTCGGAAGCGGCCCGCGTCGATGTGGCCCGGCGTTTCCCACCCGGAAGTGAGACCCAGCAACGCAGCCACGTCGAACACGACCAGTCCAAGATCGTGGTGCTGTCCACCCATGACGACACACGGTTGAACGTGTTGCGCTGTGGGGAGGCGCTGTCGGCGGCATTACTCGAATGCACCGCGGCGGGCATGGCCACGTGCACGTTGAGCCACATGACGGAGTTGCCGCAGAGCCGCGACATCATCGCGCAGCTCAGCGGCACGGCCGGCTTGCCGCAGTTACTGATCCGAGTGGGACGCTCGCCGGCTAGCGGGCGACTCATCGAGCACACCGTGCGGCGCCCGGTGAGCGAAGTGCTCGAGTTTGATTCCGGTGGGATGGAGACGACGCGATGAGTCGGCACTGGCTGGTCATGCAAACCCCGGCGGACGGGGAACCGATGCCCTACGTCGCCCGGGTGGCGGGTGCCGGCCGGCACCTGCCCGGTACGCGCCTGACCACCGACGAACTGATGGCCAGCACCAAGCACCGCACCCACATCGACCTGGAACGGCTGACCGGGATCCGCGAGCGCCGGGTTTCCTCGGGCGAGGACGACTCCTACAGCCTGGCCACCACGGCGGCGCTGAACTGCCTCGCCACCGCCGGACAGGATCCTGCCTCGCTCGACGTGGTCATCAGCTGCAGCATCACGAAATTCCGCGGCGGTCTCACCCAATGGTTGGAGCCGACGATGAGCGGCGCGATAGCCCGCGGGATCGGGGCGCATCAGGCGATGACCTTCGACGTCTCCAATGCGTGTGCCGGAATGCTCACCGGGGTAACGATTCTGAACAACTGGATCCGGCAGGGCATCGTCGAGCGGGGGCTGGTCGTCAGCGGCGAATACATCTCGCAGCTCAGCCAGAACGCGGCCCGCCACATCCGCAACATCATGAGCAAGGAGCTCGCCTGCCTGACCCTCGGCGACGCCGGCGCGGCGCTTCTGCTGGAGCGTGCCCCGGCCGGGTCGGCAGGCATCGAGCTTGCCGGATTCACCACCGTCGCCGACTACAGCCGGCTCTGCCTGGCCTATCCGCAGGGCCACGACCCCGGCGCGCGGATGTTCACCAACTCCCGCGCCATTCAGAAGGCCGCGATCGCCAACACCCCGTTGCTGCTGCACGAAGTTCTTGACGCAGTGAATATTTCGATCCACGACATCGACCACGTGATAACGCACCAGACCTCGGCTCGGGCGATCCGCAAAGGAATGGCCGCAATGACGGAGTCGTTCGGCGGGACCCCGCGCCACGACGCCGTGATCACCGTCGACCGCTACGGCAATACGGCGTCGACGACGCACACGGTGGCCCTTGTCGAGGAACTCGAGGCCGGACGCATTGCGGCCGGCGAACGCGTCGCGCTGCTTGCGTTGGCCTCGGGCCTGGAGATCGGCGTGGTCTTGTTGACCCTGGACGAGGATTTGGTGAGTCGGTATGGGCACAGTGATTGATCGGATCGACATCGCGCGCCCGCGATTGCGTGGTCGGCACAGCGCACTGCACTTGGCCGTCACCGCGGCCAAAGACTGTTTGCAGCGCGCCGGATGTGACCCTGACGAGTTGGATCTTGTGGTCAACGCGGGGATCTACCGCGACCGCAATCTGGGGGAGCCGGCGCTGGCCGCGTTGATCCAGGACGATATCGGGGCCAACCCCGAAGACCCGCATGCCGGCGCCCACGGCACGTTCTCCTTCGACGTCGCCAACGGCGGTTGCGGCGTGCTCACCGCGCTGCAGATCGTCAACGGATTCTTGAGCTCCGGCAGCGTCCACCGCGCGCTCGTGGTCGCCAGCGACGCCGATCCCGGCCACGGGATGAGTGAGCACTTCCCGTTCTCGCCCGTCGGCGCGGCGCTGTTGTGCAGATGGACGCAGAGCAGTTCCGGCTTGGGTGCCGTGTCCTGGGTGAACGCGGACCATGGCGAAAGCGAACCTGCGTTCTGCGCCACGGTGGGGTTTGCCGACGCGCGTAATATGTTGCGGTTCAGCGAGTCCGACGATATGGATGAGAAATTCGCCGCTGCGGCCGCTAAAGCCGCACGCGCCTGCCTGGACGCGCACTCTGTGCCGCTCTCGGACATCGATGCGATCATCGCGGCGCCAGCCCGTCACGGGTTCCGCGCTGCACTGGGCAGGGAGCTCGGGGTGCCGATCGAGCGGATCAGCATCGGCGACGACGAGCGGATGCACACCGCGGCGCTGGCCGCGGCGCTCGAGCGGCAGGGCACGCGGCTGGCGCCGGGAGCTCAGGCCTTGTTGGTCGCGGCCGGGGCGGGCGTGACCGCCGGTGCCGCCCTGTACCGCCAGCCCTAGCCGGCCGGGGCTTGTCTGACAAGCGGATTCGCTGCGGTGTGAGTACTCACGTGAGTGACACGCCCTACTCGGCGAGTTCGTCGAAGGCGCTCGCAAGATCGCCCATGAACTCGACTTGAACCTGTCCGGTTCCGGGGTCCACACGCGATATACGTTGGAACTTACCTTCTTTCCAGAAGTACAGATTCTCGCTGATCGCGCCCGGGTAGTGCTGGTTGAAGAACGGGCAGATCTGGGACATCTGGTTGAGCGCGGCGAAGAGCTTTCGGTGAGTTTGCAGCGGGTGCACAATTAGCACGCTGCGTGCGGGCACGCCGACGATGACCCCCCGTGACACGTCCGGAATATACTCGGGCGCCAGCGCTTTGATGTCGACGATCTTCGACGCGATGAACGACGACGCGCCCAACAACGCATACACGTCGGCCTCGGCCGAGTCCGGTTGCTCCACCGTCTCGATCGGCTCCGCGATCGTGTTGCGGCGGGCGATCTGCCGCAGCAGGTCGTTGTCGTATGCGGCGACCTGTTCGCTGTTCATGAACTTGACCACGTCCGGGAAATCGAGGCACAGCACCTCGTGCAGGCCATCGGCCAGGGGCCACGCGTAGGAGAGTATGCCTCGGGCCTCGTCGATCTGGGCGCTGGAAACGATGCGCGACCGGACTCGGGTGGCGACCTCGGACCAGGGCATCTGATCGGTAGCGGGGAGACGTTCTGCCGCGCTCGTCAACTGGACGAAATGATGAGTCACGATCGCACGCCACTCCGTTTCGGGGGCGTTGTGGCAGGCGGCCACCACATTATCCAGCCCGTAACAGACGCCGTCAGAGCGTTGCAGTGCGTTGCCGTCGGCGTTTAAGGCCGCTTCAATACCGTTGTCCGCCAAAGCCTCCAGGGCGTACCGCCGAATCTCGGTCATCTGCTTGGCGGTCATGTTCGGGAAAGCCTCGTCGGCCGGATCGAAGGCGCGGTGCTGGTAGCTCTTTCCGGCCGCAAGCAGGTGCCGCGCGGATCCGGTGAGGTCGTGCTGCTCGCCGAGCACGCGCACGCAGTCGTCGATCAACCGCTGCGTGTGGTCCGTGGCGGCGGTGTACTCCTGACCCCGCCAGAGCGCGAACGCCAGGTCGTAGCGCGCGCCCAGCGCGGCCTCCGAGTCGTCACCGAAATCGCGGCTGTTGCTGGCGATTTCCTTCTTGACCGCGATGACGGTGTCCAACAGTTCGACCGCCTTCGCGCGCTGCTTGGCACCGTATCGGGCGGCCTGTGCGGCAATATCTTCGGTCAGCTCGTCGCTGCCATGCTCCTCGATCTCCATGTCCTGGTAGATGTCGGCGGCAAGTTCCTGTTCGTCGTCGAGATTGGTCTGCCACTCGGCGCGCCGCGCGGCCAACACCTCCCGCCCGGCTGTGGTCAGCGGGTGCTCGGCGCCCAGCACCCGGGTCTGATCCTCGACCAGCACCGCCCAGTCCGCCACCGCGTCGAGCAGCCGAGTCCCGGTGTCCTGGCCCCACAGCGCGCACACGTGCCGCGCCGCCAGCATCTGCTCGCTGTCATAGCCGAACACCTTGCGCAGCAGGGGAAGCATGCCCATGACCTCGGCGACGGCGCCGCCGGTGTCGCCCAGTTCGCCGCGCCAGGTTTCCTGCATCAGCCGGCTGGCCAGGGTGTCGGCATGTTCCTCGCCGAGCAGACGCCGGCGGACCGTCAGCACCCGGGCGATCTCGTCGATCGCGCCGGTAACGTCACCGAGGCAGCGGCGCCAGAAGGCGAAGTTGTGGCGCGCGGTCAGCGTGGTGGGATGCTCGGTGCCGAACACGCGCTGCTCGTCGGCCAGCAATCGGAGCCAGGTGATCAGCATTACGGCCGGGTCGGTACCGTGCGGCTGGCAGCTCGCCAGCGTGTGCCGGGCGAGCATCGTGTCGACGTGATCGGCGCCCAGTTCGGCCTCCAGCAGCGGGAGGAGCTGGTCCAATTCGCCCGCGGCCGTCGCGGAGTCGCCGGTCTGGTGGCGCCAGTTGGCGACCGCGAGCCCGAGCGACAGACTGTCCCGGTGCCGCGGGCCCCACGTCCGCCGGTTTTCGGCGAGCAGCTGCTCACCCGCGGCGAGCGCGCCGGCGAAATTCCCGGCCGCGCGATGCGCCTCCATCAGCCCGCGCAGCGCGGCCAGCGTGGACGGATGCCGCTCTCCCAAGCTCTCGCGTAATGCCGTCAATTGACGTTCGCGGTCGGCGACGGTCAGGTCAGCACCGGCGGTGTCATCCATGCCCACGGTCATGACTACCAATGCAACGCGACGCTCGACGGCTAAGCAACGTCCATTGGCGAGCAGACGCAAAAGCCCCTGTTTCGGACCGCCAGGGGCTTTTGCGTCTGCTCGCGCAGCTGGGCTAGCTGTTGCGCCTGATCTTGAGCGCCGTGGTGATCATCGGGATCTGCAGCGGCAGGCGCGCCAGGGCGGCGACGCGCATCGGCCACGGCTTGTCCCACCACAGCCGGACCATGTTCAGGTTGCCCGGGTACACGGCGATGAACAGCGCGGCGGCGGCCGTCGCGGCGGCCCGCCGGGTGCGGCGCGGCAGCAGCAGCGCGCCGATCACCACCTCGGCGACGCCCGAGGCGTAGGTGTAGAACCGCGCGCTTCCGGGCAGCTCGACGGGGATGATGTCGTCGAACGGTTTGGGCGCCAGGAAGTGGACGGTGCCGACGCCGAGTAACAACGCCGCGGTTCGGTACGCGGCAGTCTGCCCGGCGTCCCGCTCAACAAGTGGTGTGGTCATGGGATCCATTCTGTCTTGCGCACGTGTCCTGCGTCGGCGCGGCTGCCACACTGTGGTGTGTCCGGAATCGACTTCGACTCGGTATCGCCGATAATTCCCGTCCGAAACCTGGACGCCGCCCTGGACCGCTACCGCCGGCTCGGGTTCGACGCCCGCGGCTATCAGGGCCCGGAGCGGTACGGCTTCGTGGACCGCGGGTCGGTGTCCATGCATCTGACCGAGTGGGCCGAGCACGACCCGCTGCGGACCGCCGCCAGCGTGTACCTGTACGTCAGTGACGCCGACGCGCTCTATGCCCAGTGGCGCGCCCTCGACGACCTCGGCGGTCGGCTGCATGCCCCGCACGACACGCCCTATGGTCTGCGGGAGTTCGCCTACGTCGACCCAGACGGCACCCTGCATCGCGTCGGTTCGCCGCCGCGCCCGTCGTTGCCGTGAAGATCGTGAAAATAAAGTACCGCGGTACTTAATCGGGGGCCCCACCGCGGCCGCATGCTCATCCGGTGGCCGACTATCTGAGCGAGCGTGAGCAAGCGCTCCGCAAATTGCCGCTGCCCTACTCGCTTGCGCTGCGGCTGCGCGACGCGGGTGTCCCGCGAGAGGTGATCTGCGAGTACGTCGGCGTCGAGGACGACGCGTCCCTGGATGGCGTCTACCGCATCGCCGAGGCCAAACTCGTCGCGCTGCAAGAGTAGGCGGTGCTTGACCGCACCTGGCCTACGCTATTCGGGTGCGGATGACGTGGCCGCTGGTCGGCCGGTCACAGGAAATGGCGGTCATCGAGGACGCCATCTTCGGGGCGGCCACGCCCGGGATCGTCGTCGGCGGTGCGGCCGGTGTCGGAAAGAGCCGGATCGTGCGTGAGGCGATCGTCGCGGCGGCCTCGCGCGGTTGCGAAACTCGTTGGGCGGTCGGCACCGCGTCGGCGCGGTCGCTTCCGCTGGGATCGTTCGCCGCCTGGGTGAACCGGCGCGCACCGCACAACAATCAATTGATTCACGTCGTCCGCGACGCGATCGAGTCGCTGACCGCTTCACCACCGAACTCTTCGGTGGTTATCGCCGTCGATGATGCGCATCTGCTCGACGACTTGTCCGCCTTTGTCCTTCATCAGATCGTCCTGCGGCGTACCGCGAAGGTGGTGCTGACGATTCGCAGCGGCGAGCCCGTTCCCGCCGCGGTTAAAGACGTATGGCACGGCAACGGGTTTGAGCGCCTGGACATGCAGCCGCTGTCGGCCGATGAGACCGCGACGCTGTTGTCGGCAACGCTGGGCGCACCGGTGGACCCGGATGCCGCCCGGCGCCTCTGGAAGCTCACCCGCGGCAACGCGCTGTACCTGCGCAACATCGTCGAGCAGGAGGTAGCCGACGGACGTCTCGCGCAGCGTCATGCCTACTGGCGCTGGACCGGAGATCCGATTGTGCCGCCCAGCCTGGCCGAACTGATCGAGTCGCGGATGGGAACTCTGCCCGGCGCGGTCGGTGACGTTGTGGACGCACTTGCCGTCGGCGAACCGATCGAACTCGCGTCGTTGTCGCGAATCGCGGATTCGGCGGCGATCGAGGAGGCCGAGGTGCGTGGTTTGATCACGCTCGGCCCGGTCGACAGCCGGATCGAGGTTCGGCTGGCTCATCCACTGTATGGAGAACTCCGCCGAAAGCGGGCGCCGTCCACCAGACTGCGCAGGCTTCGGGGTCGCGTCGCGACGGAGCTCGCCGCCGCGCAAGATCACGACGAGGTGCGAATGGTGGTGCGGCGTGCGGTATTAGCCGTCGAGTCCGACCTCACGCCGGACCCGGACCTGCTGCAGAGAGCCGCCGAAGGTGCCATGTTCCTGGCGGATGCGCCGTTGGCCGATCGGTTGGCGGCCGCGGCTATCCGCGCGGGCGCGGGCATCCCGGCATACAACATCCGCGCCTTCGCGCTCGCGTGGCAGGGCCGTGGCGCGGAGGCCGACGCGGTGGTGGCGGCAACTCCCACCGACGGCCTGACCGACGACGAACGGGTGTTCCTAATTGGTCAGCGCGCCTTCAACAAACTGTGGGGACTCGCGGATCCCGAAGGATCAAAGGCCCTGATCGACGCAGCCGCACGCATCGCGACACCGTCCGCACGTGGCCTGATCGACGCCTATCTGACCGTCTACTGGGCGTCAATGGCACAGCCCGACAGAGCAATTGACGCCGGCGCCCGCGTCGACCTCGAGCAGCTGCCCGGCATTACCAGCGCGGCGGCGGCGTGGGCACTGGTCGTCGCGCACGGCGATGCGGGACACGCCGCGGAAGCAGACCGGACGGCCGAAGTCGGTCACGCCTGCGTGCAGCGCACGGCGACCGCCGCGCACATGGATCTCCTCATCGCCGACAGGCACCTCGGTGCGCTGGTGCAGTGCGGACGGCTCAGCGAGGCGAGTTCGCTGGCGGAGCAGGCGCGGCAGCAGATGACGGACGTTCCCGGCGTCGCTCAGCTACTCAGCACCGCAATCGTCGGACGGGCCGCCGCCGCATCGGGCCGCCTGGGGGAGGCACGAGCCTGCCTGGAAACCGTCGTCGAGCTCTTTGCGGGTGACTCCAACGGTTTTCGATACCGATACCTGATCCCGCTCACCACGGCGCTGGCGATGTGCGGCCTCACCACGGAGGCGGCGGCCGCGCTGGACGCCGTCGAGTCGGAGTACCACCGCAGTTACCAATTCATCGAGTATGAACGCGATCTCGCGCGCGCATGGGTAGCCGCGTGCCAGGGCGCGGTCAGCGAGGCGATTGCGTTGGCGCTGTCCGCGGCCGAAACCGCGCGTGCCAACGGGCAATTCGCCGCGGAGGTGGTGTGTCTGCAGGCAGCGACACAATTCGGTGACGGGTCGGCTGCGGCCCGGCTGGGCCAACTGGAAGCGATCGTCCAGGGCCCCCGGGTCGCGGTGGCCGCCAGGTTCGCCTCCGCCATGGCCGCCGGTGATGGTGCCGAATTGGCCTCGGTATCCGAGGCATTCGAAGAGATCGGCGATCTCGTCGGGGCGCTGGATGCGGCTGCCTACGCGGCGACGGCGTATCGCCAGAAGGGCCTGCGGGGCTCCGGGCTGGCCTGCTCGACGCGCTCCGACGCCCTGGCCGAGCGGTGCGGCGGTGCGGCTACGCCCGCGTTTCGTCAGGCCAGCGTGGACGTGCCGCTGACCCGACGGGAGCGCGAAATCGTGATGTTGCTGGGGGAGGGGCTTTCCAGCCGCGCGGTCGCCGAGCGCCTGACGCTGTCGGTGCGCACCGTCGAAGCCCACATCTACCGGGCAATGACGCGCACCGGGGTCTCGAGCCGTCAGGAGCTCGCGGCCCTGCTGCATCCCGCAGGGCGTATCACGCCGCCGGTCGGGCCGCGCGGTTGACGGCGTCGGCGGTCAACGCAATACCCCAGGCGCGGCCCGCGCCCAGCCGCATCGCCCTCGGATCGCCGGTGGTCAAGTAGGTGCGCGGGGCGTGCCGTTCGGCCCGCTGGGCGTGCGGGTACCGCGCCGCGACCGCGGCGGCCATCCGTTCGGCGGGGTCGATCAGCAGGGTGTTTGGCAGCGCCGCCGCGAACCATTGGCTCGCGGCGGGGTAGTGCGTGCAGGCCAGCACCAACGCGTCGACCCCTCGCAGCGGCGCGACGATCCTGGCCAGGTCGGCGAGAAATGGCGCCGAGCCCGTCCGGCCGGCCTCGATGTGCGCGGACAACGGCTGCGCCACGCGGGACACGACCGCCCGGCCGGTCCGGGCGAGCCCTCGACGGTAGTAGCCGCCGGCGATCGTGCGCCGCCCGCCCACGACGCCGACCGACGCAACGTCGTCGGGAACGGAAGCCACCCCGTGACCGATGATGCCCTCCACCGGAATCCGTGCCGCGCCAAGCCGTCCGGTCACCGTGCTGGCCGCGTTGCACGCCAGCACGACCTCGGTGGCCCCCCGGTCGGCCAGGGAGGTGACAACGGTGGTCAGGCGGGCGGCCAACTCCTCGGTGCCCATCCGGCCGTAGGGCGTCTCCCCGGCGTCCGACCAGTACAGCACCGGGAGCCCCGGCGCCACCCGGTCCAGGGCGCGCACCAGGCCGATGCCGCCGATGCCCCAGTCGACGATCCCCAGGCAGGCCATCGGAGTCATGGGTAGCTCAGCGGGGCCGTCTGGCCCTTTTCCAGCGGTCCGGAATCGAAGGCCACCACCCGTGCCGACATGGTCGCCGTCAGCGTTTCCAGCCGGGTACCGGGGAAGCGGCTTCCGAAATACCATCGGTACTCGTGCTCCGCACGAATAGGGTTGTGCCGCAGCATGTTCAGCCAGTCCGGGTGGGTGGTCAAGGCGGCCAGGTCCTTTGCGAACTGCGGCCGGGACCGGCGCGTGCGCAGGTGTTCGACCGCCGAACGCGCCAGCACGCCCACCTCGCGCATCCGCATCGGGTGGTCGACCATGTCGACCACCCACAGCCGGCCACCCGGAACCAACACCCGGCGGATCTCGGCCATCACCGGATCCCAATCCAGGTAGCGGAACGACAGGAACGAGATCACCACGTCCACGTGATCGTCGGGAACATCCAGCGCAGGCCCGTTGACCTTGATGAACCGCAGACGGGAGTAGTCGCCGCTGCGTTCCCGGGCCTTGGCCAGCATGCCGGCCGAAGCGTCGGCCCCGATGCCGAAGTCGATGGCACCGCGGTCATCCAGCTCGCGCAGCAAAGCGCCATTGCCGCAACCGATTTCCAGCACCCGCAGGCCGCGACCGAGCTCGGCACGGGCCTCGGCGGTTTTCCGTGCCAGCCACTGCCACTCCGCCTGACGGACGGTGATGTCGGCGTAGGCGCGGTCGTAGAGCTCGGCCACGCGGTCGTAGGACCGCTCCGGATGCGACTCGGCGGGCAGGCTTTGCACCAGCGGTTCCGCCGCGCAGCCGGAATACTTGCGGACCGAGCCGCTCCACCCGTGCGATTTCTTGCCGGGGGCGGCGATCAAATAAAGACTCGGGCGGGCCTCCGGATGGCGACCCGCCCACGCAAACCGGTCTTTACGCGCAGACACGGTGGTGTAGTTGTAGTTGCCGTACGTCGGGACTCCGAAGACGTCGGCAAAGAACGGCGCGAACCAGCGCGCGGTGCGGCAGGCGTGGAAGTACGCACTCCCATTGGTGGCGAACGGAATTGCCATGTAACGCCATTCGTGCGGCGAGAACTGCTCGGGCCAGTCGGTGGAGCCGAACATCGGCCCGTACATCCCGGCGTGACTGATCAGGTGCAACTCGCGCACCACGCGGCCCGAGCCCGCGAAGCCGACCAGCTCGGCGGTGAAGTCGGCCTTGTGGTGCAGGCCGGAGACGATCACCTCGGCGTCGGGATGCGTGGCGGCCAGCTCGCGGGCCATGGTCGCCGCCGCGACCGCGAACTCGGCCGAGCCGCCACGGTAGTGCGTGGTATACGCCACCCAAACCACCGGTGCCCGTTGGCTTTCTGGTGCGACTGCGGAGAACGGCAGGCGGGCGTGATCGCCGTCGGGAAGCCATGCGCCGTAGTTGCCCACCAACTCCAGCATCTCGGCGCGCTCTAGGTCGAACACCCGCATGCCGGGCGCCGGCGGGCTGTAGAAGTGCAGGGTCAGGCCGTATTCGCCGGCCGTCATGTCGTGGATGACGTCGGGCGTGATCGGAATCGGCGCACCCTCGGGGCGGACGGCGGTCTCGGTCACCACCAATCGCGGCCCTTCCCAGCCGAACCGCCGCTCGGTGAACGTGCCCTCGACAGGGATCACGAAGCCGCCGGAGCCGCCGTGGTCGTGGGGTGCGCAGCTGTGTCGCGGCCGCCAGCGGGCGAGCATGACCTCCACGTCGTCGTCCATTCGCAGGATCGTGCGTGAGTACGGCTCACCGTCGCCGGGCAGCTGCGCGAGGATGGACAGCCTGGGCCGGGCGGTTGCGACGCGGGCCAGCAGCGCGGGGCCGGGCAGCTCGCCGCGCGCGGCGACCGCGGCGAGATCGTCGAGGAGGGGGGCCAGCTCCGCGAGCCCATTGCGGGCCGCCGGCGGCAGGACGTGCGTAGTTTCGGTCATCTCGGTTTCCTCGTGCGGCGAACATGACCGGGTGGGGGACCAAGCGTCGTAGCTGTCCCTGGGCGGCCGTTATGCAACGCTGCCGCGGGGGCCTTGACGGATTCTTGGAGGATTCTTGGAGTGGCTGGACGAGCAGACGTAATAGCCCCCAAAACGCTCCGGTTTTGGGGGCTATTACGTCTGCTCGGCAGGTCTAGGTGACCCACTCCGGCTGGCCGGAGGTGTCCACTGCGGAGAAGTCCTTGTGCCCCAGGCCCGCCACGCAACCTCCGTCGACCACAAACTCCGAGCCCGTCGAGTAGCTGGAGTCGTCGCTGGCAAGGTAGATGACCAGGTTGGACACCTCTCGGGGCTGGGCAATCCGACCCAGGGCCGTCTGGAAGATGTCCTCGGGGACCCATTCCGTCATCGGGGTCTTGATGAGGCCGGGGTGAACGGAGTTCACCCGAATCCCGCTGGGCCCCAACTCCAATGCGGCCGACTTGGTCAGCCCTCGGACGGCGAATTTGGTTGCGGTGTAACCGTGGCAGGCGATGGTGCCGGCCAGCCCCTCGATCGACGAGATGTTGATGATCGAACCGCGGCCGGCGTCCTTCATGGGCTTGACGACCGCCCGAATGCCGAGGAACACCCCGGTCAGGTTGATGTCGAGGATCCGGTGCCATTCGGATAGTTCGTAGTCCTCGATGGTGCCGACGTTGATGATCCCGGCGTTGTTGACCAGCACGTCGACGCCGCCGAATGTGTCGACGGCGGTGGCCACCGCCGAGTCCCACTGCTCCGGCTTGGTCACGTCCAGCGGGACGTACCGACAGGAGTCGCCGACTTCCTTGGCCACCTGCTCGCCCTCATCGTCGAGGATGTCGCCGAATACCACCTTGGCCCCCTCGTCCACCATCGCCCGCACGTGGGAGGCGCCCATCCCGCGCGCGCCGCCGCTGACGAGTGCGACCTTTCCTGCCAAGCGTCCTGCCATGTAGTCCTCCAGATCGTCGGGATTGCCTTATGTTCTCAGCTCGTAATCGTCGGGGTTCGGGCGGTTCGTCCACTTCCAATAGTCGACGATGCGCCAGGCATACAGCGTCGGCACCGAACCCGCGGCGTTCTTGTAGTAGCTGGTCACCGCCGGGTGGGTATACACCATGGTCTTGAGCTGTTCGGCGCTGCGCCGGTTGTAGTCGTCGCAGACGTCCCTTCGCAGCACGGCCGAAGCGGCGCCCGCCGCCAGCACCATGTCGATGCAGCCCATGATGTAGCGCATCTGGCATTCGGAGTTGTAGATGATGCTCGCGCCGTTGACGGCGTTGGTGCCCGGCCCGTACATGCAGTAGAAGTTGGGGAAGTCCGGCACGGTGACGCCGAGGTATGCGTATGCCGCGTCGTTCCACCGCGTGTTGAGTTCCACCCCGTCGAGCCCGCGCACGTTGATGGGTCCGAGTTGGTGGTTGACGTCGAATCCCGTGGCCCACACCAACACATCGGCCGAGCGGTGCAGACCGTCGACGGTCGTAACGCCGTCGGCGGTGATCTCGGCGATGCCGTCGCGGATCAACTCGACGTCGTCGCGCTGCAGCGTCATCAGCCACGTGCCGTTGTCCTGCAGGGTGCGCTTGCCCATCGGCGGGTAATCGGGCGTGACCTTCGCCAGCAGGTCCTCGTCGTCGGTGAACGCACGCATCCAGGCAATGAACACCTCCCGAACCTGGTGGTTGGCCGCGCTCACGGACAGCCCGCCGTTGTCCCACTCCGGGTCGATCACCACCAGGTGGGCCGCGCCGTCGGCGATCGGCCACCACAGCACGAACCGCAGCCAGCGCCCGTAATAGGGCAGGTGCCGCACCGCCCATCTGGCTCCGTCGCCGATCGGTGCGTGGTAGTTGACGTTGGGGGCCATCCACTGCGCGGTGCGTTGGTACACGTCGACGTGCGCGGTGATCGGCGCGATGGCCGGCACCAGCTGGAATCCGGAGGCGCCGGCCCCGATCACGGCCACTCGCTTGCCGGTCAGGTCGACGGTGTCGTCCCAGTTCGCCGTGTGAAATGAAGGACCGCTAAAAGTGTTGGCGCCCTTGATCTCCGGGATGACGGCGTTGCTGAACTGGCCGACTGCGCAGATCACGGCGCGGGCGGTCAGGGTGTCACGACCGCCGTCGGAAGCGCGGGTCTCGACTCGCCAGGTGGCGGTGCCGTCGTCCCACGTCGCGCCCACTACTTCGGTGTCGAACCTGACGTGGCGGGCCACGTCGTGGCGGCGCATCACGTCGTCCAGGTACTGCAGGATCTCCGGTTGTTCGGAATAGAAGTGTGACCAATGGTCGGTGGGCTCGAACGAGTAAGCGTAGTAGTGGTTGGCGATGTCGACGCGGCAGCCCGGATAGCGATTGGCCAGCCAGGTGCCGCCCACCCCCGACTGCTTCTCGATGATCGTGAACGGCACCCCGGCCTGCTTGAGCTTGATGCCCGCCAGCAGGCCCGCTTCACCGCACCCGATCACCACGACGGGAAAGTCCGCGCGCTGCTCGGGCGTCGAGCTGAGCGCCGGGCCGTTCTGGTCGGCGTCCGACAGGCGCAGGTCCGCGGCAATGTAGTCGACGAACTCGTCGGTCACCTGCCCGGCGGTGATCACGTCGAGCATGTCCCGCAGTTGCCGTTCGTCCGGCAGGAAGGGCGTGGGGCATCCGCGGTCGCGGTAGGCGCGCACCACGTCGAACGCCCGCTCGCGGACGATCGCCTTGTCCGCCTCGCTCATTCCGCCCTGTATGTCCAGCGCGATCAGCGCGAACGGCCTCGGTAACTCGTCGAGCAGGCTCATGTCACCGGTCATGTGGACCATCGACATCAGCAGCGCGGGCACGCTCGCCTCGGCGATTGCCGCCCGGATGACCTCGTCGGAGTCGTCGAACGGCAGGCCGGTCAGCCGTGCGATGTCGATGGGACCGATGCGTGGAGATTGGACTGCGCCGTCCTGCATGCTGACAACATACACAGGGTTGAATTTGTATGGCCAGCACTCGCTGCGGTGCGGCGCATTGTCCATCGCCGTCGACGTGCGCGGGGGTAGAGTTGGCAAACATTGCCGACAGGCCTGGGTGAGGTGAGTTGTGGTGGACGCTGGTGCGGCGCGAGCGGCCAGAACATTGGTGCCGATTGGGATCTCGGTCTTCGCGGTCGCCGCCGCGGTGGTGCTTTCGACGGGACAGGAGCCGGGCACCGCGCGCGAAGGCTACCTATTGATTTCGACGACGACGGCCTCGGCACCACCGGCGATTCCGCTGACACCCGTCGACGGCAAATATGTGCGGGTGGAGACGAAGTCGGGGGCCGTAAGTTGCTCCATCAACACCGAGCTGGTCGCTTGTCGGATGGCGGCGAACAACTGGCCCCTCGACTCCAGCGGACAGCACGAGCACCTGGCGAGTGTCAACGCCAACGGTGAGTTCCATTGGGTGAAAGCCGATCTCGGGCTACTCGAGGGCAAGGTGACTCTCGATTATCAGACCTACGCCGCGCAGGGCTGGACGATCGTCGCCGGCCCCGACGGCACGAAGTTCACCAATGACCGCACCGGTCACGGCATGGCCGTCAGCGTGCAGAGCGTGACGCCATTCTGAGGTGCAGGAGCGGAAACGGGCGGCCGTCGGAATCGGTCGCCGAACGTCCCAGCAGGGTGAAACCGTGGTGCAGGTAGAACCCGACGGCCTGATGGTTCTGCTCGTTCACGTCCAGTGACAGATCGGGAACCCTTGCCGTCGCGTCGTGCAGCAGCGCGGTTCCCACCCCCTGGCCCCGGTGCTCCGGGTCGATGAACAGCATCTCCAGCTTGCCCTCAGCCAGTCCGGAGAATCCGACCGGTACACCGTCGAAAGTGGCCACGGTTAGCTCCACCAACCCCAGATATTCACCGGCCAAGCGCTTTTCGTAGTAATCGAGGTCGGCGGCGGACAGGAAATCATGCGTGGCGGCCACCGCATTCCGCCAGATAGCCACCAGCCCGGGCCATTCAACCGCGCCCCGACACGGCCGCAATGCCAGTTCGCTCGTCGCCCCCACGTCGACAGGCTAGCCGAACGAGCCGGCGGGGCCTGCCGTCGAGACAGATCTCGCCAAGTGTCAAACTCCTCTGCGACGGCCTCGAGCGGAAGGGAATCCATCATGAGCGGTGATCGCGCCAGTTCCCGCACGTATGTCGTGACTGGTGCCGCATCCGGCATCGGGTTGGCGACGGCCCAGCGCTTGCTTGCCGACGGGGCGTCCGTCGTCGGCGCCGACCTGGCTTCCCCGCCCGACCTCGGCCCCGACTTCAGGTTTGTGACGGCCGACGTTGCCGACGAGGCCGCGGTGGCGGCGCTGTTCGACGCGGTGCCCGACCGCCTGGACGGCGTGGTGCATTCCGCGGGCGTCGCCGGCGGCGGCCCGGTGCATCTGCTGCCGCGCGCCGAGTGGGACCGGGTGATCGGGATCAATCTCACCGCGACATTCCTGGTGGCGCGGGCCGCCCTGGCCAGGATGATCGAGCAGCCGCGAATCGGCGGGGAGCGCGGCTCGATCGTGACCCTGGCCAGCGTCGAGGGACTGGAGGGCACGGCGGGCGGCAGCTCCTACAACGCCGCCAAGGGCGGTGTGGTGTTGCTGACCAAGAACATCGCGCTCGACTACGGCCCCAGTGGCATCCGGGCCAATGCCATCTGCCCGGGTTTCATCGAAACACCCATGGCGCAGAGCGTCTTCGGGATCCCGGGGATGGAAGAGGCGGCCGCCTCGATCACCAAGGAGCACGCGCTGCAGCGGCTGGGCCGGCCCGAGGAGATCGCGTCCGTCGCGGCCTTCCTGCTGTCTTCGGAGGCATCCTTCGTCACCGGCCAGGCCATCGCGGTCGACGGCGGCTACACCGCCGGACGCGATCACGGCGTGGTGGCGCTCTTCGGCTTCCCGACCGACTGAACCCAGTGATAGGAAGGCACCCATGACGTCGACATCGGAGACAGCCCAGACTGGCGGTCAGATCGTGGCGCTGGCCCGCGGGATGCGGGACCTGGTGCGCGCCCAAGCGGACGAATCCGAGCGGGC
This sequence comes from Mycobacterium sp. NGS68, assembly GCF_059812195.1. Taxonomy (NCBI): domain Bacteria; kingdom Bacillati; phylum Actinomycetota; class Actinomycetes; order Mycobacteriales; family Mycobacteriaceae; genus Mycobacterium; species Mycobacterium sp. NGS68. The sequence goes on from NZ_JCALCE010000008.1 coordinate 190,249, forward strand.
GCGCACGCTCACCGATGCGATCGTCGACGAGATGTGGGCCAGCGGGCTGATGTCGTCGTTCAATCCTGTCGCCGCCGGCGGCAGCGAGCCGTCCTTCGCCGAGATGATCGACACGTGGATCGAAATGGCTTGGCAGGACGGCTCGTTCGGGTGGATCGGGATCGCGAACCTGCCGTCGTCGTTCGCGGCCGCGGCCTACCTGCCCGACGACGGCTTCGCCGAAGTGTTCGGCGCCCACGACAACCACGTCACGATGGGCGGCCAGTTCTTCCCCAACGGTCAGGGCCACGCCGCCGACGGGGGATACCGGTTGAGCGGTGCGTGGAGCTTCGGTTCGGGCACCGGTCATGCGCAGTACGTCGCCGCCGGGTTTTTCCCGATGGACAACGGAGAGATGCGTTGGATCAGCGAAGGCATCCCCGACATGCGAGTGGCTTTGCTGCCGCGCGACGAGGTCTCGTTTAACGACGGCTGGCATGTGCAGGGGCTCAAGGGAACAGGATCCTACGACTACAGCGTCGCCGACGTGTTCGTACCGGAGCGCCGAACCTTCCCGCTGTTCACCCGCGAGCCGTATCGTGGCGCGTCGCCTGCGACGCGGATGGGGCTGATGCCGGTGACGGCGGCCGGCCACGCGTCGTGGGCCCTCGGGGTCGCCAAGAGCATGCTCGACGACGTCGCCGAATTGGCGGCGACCAAGTTCCGGATGAGCGACATGGCGTCGTTGGCCAGCCGCCCGACCTTCCAGAAGGGGCTGACGCAGCACGTCGCGGCGTGGCGCGCCGCCCGGCTGCTGGTGCTGGACGCCTTCACCACCGCCGAGGCGGCCGTCGCCGCCGGGGAGGCGTTGACCCCCACGCTGCGCGCGGACATGCGCGCGGCCGCCAACCACGCCACCGATACGGCCCGAGGCTGCGCGGAATGGGCTCATCTGGTCGCCGGAACCACGGCGATCCGCGAGGGCAGCCGCCTCGAGCGGGCGTTCCGCGACATGTACACCGGAACCCAGCACGCCTTCATCAGCGAGAAGGTCGCCATGGATGTCGCCCAGGTCTGGCTGGGCATCGTCGACGACCAGTTCGGGCTCTAGTTTGCGCGCGCCTCCTGCGCGCGGCCCAGGTGGCGGAAGCCCGCACAGGCTTTCTTGATGCCCAGCACATAGGGCAGCGTGACGGCTTCGAACTTCAGCATCGCCGCCAGCCGGCCGCCCGTGGCGCGCTCGGGCACCGCGGGCGCGACGTCGGAGGTGGAGAGGTCGATGTAGTGGGTGTTGGTGTCTCCGATGCCCTCGAAGTGATGGGTCAGCGGCCTGCAGCGCCCGCGGAAGTGCTCATCGAGGCAATCGGCGATGGGATCGGTCATCAGGACGTATTCCGGCACCGGTACCTGATTCTTCAGCATGCGGTGCACCAGGATGACGTCGACGCCTGCGAGTTCGACGTGGCGCTTGACCTTCTGCTGCGCCACCTCGCCCTCGTGGGCGACGAACTTCAGCGACAGTTCGCTTAGCTGCGCGCAGCTCGCGCAGTCGCAGAGGTCATCCTTCTTCATCCGTTCCTGCAGCGTTATAAACGACCGACGCATGTCCGAGAGACGCTCGCAGACAAGCACTCTGGCGTCGCCGCCCGGCGCCCAGAAGAAGGCGGCGTCGCCCTCCAGCTTGGCCAGCTTCAGCCCTTTGCCGGCGTCGATGACCGCCTCCAGCAGGGCGGCCACCGTCTGGTGGGCGTGGGCCAGATGCATCCGGTTCCACTGCATGTAGTTCGTGTATCCGCCGATATCGGCGATGAGCAGAACGGCGCGCTGGATAGCCATGATTTCCGGATTTTATCCAGGCGGGGTCACGCGCGAGGCGTTCTTCGACCGGCGCGGTGGCATCCTTGCTGTGTGGGCCTGGTGTTCCGCTTGGTGGAGCTTCTCATCGTGATCCTGCCGCTGGTCGGGGCGATCGTCGCCGCGCACAAGGCGTTCGGTGCTTTCCTGCGGCGGAGTGCAAAGCCTCCGGAACCCGGTGCGCGTGGCGAGGCGGTGGACCCCGCGGCCCATGGCTCCGGCCGTAACCAGGCGGCCCAGTGGTCGGCGATCAAGCGGGTCGTCGACGAGCACCGCCGGGTCGATGCGCGCTGGCTGGACTACGAACTCGACATCGCCAAGCTGCTGGACTTCCCGCTGATGACGGACATGAGCGATCCGGTCACGATGGCATTCCACAAGGCCAAGCTGCGGGCGGACCTGCTGCGCCCCACTCGGGCCGAGGACCTGCTCGACGACCGCGAAGCCGCCGCGCAGTACCTCGCCGCGGTCCAGGACTACGTCACCGCGTTCAACGTCGCCGAGAACGAGGCGATCCGTCGGCGCCGCAGCGACTTTTCCCAGGACGCGCAGCAGCGGATCGCGCGTGCCCAGAGCCTGCTGCGCGTGGTGTCGGACTCCGCCGCGACGGCGCAGGAGCGGCAGCGTGCCTACGATCTGGCGCGCAAGGAGCTCGACGGACTGATCGTGTTGCCGCCGCCGACCCAGGCCAGAATCGAGCGTGGGATCGCCGGTGAACTCGACGGGTAGCGGATCGTCAGTGCCGCCATTACGGACCAGCCCGAAGTTGTAAACCCGGGGCCGCTTACCATCAGCGGATGCGCGGCTACAAAATCCTGATCACCGGCCCCAGCGGCCAGGTCGCCGGTCCCATCGCGCGGGCACTCGCCGCCGACAACGAGGTGTGGGGCATTGCCCGGTTCACCGACGCCGCCGCCCGTGCCTCGCTGGAGCAGGCCGGCGTCCGCTGCGAGGCCGTCAACCTGACCGGCGGGGACTTCAGCGCGCTCCCGGACGACTTCGACTACGTCCTGCACCTGGCGGTCGCCAAGAGCGGCCACTGGGACAAAGACCTGGCCGCCAACGCCGACGCGGCGGGCCTGCTGATGTCCCACTGCCGCGGCATGAAGGGATTCCTGTACTGCTCCTCGACGGCCGTCTACGACCCACCCGACGACCAGCCCCGCACCGAACACGCCGCGCTGGGCGACAACCACAAGGTGGTGTTCCCCACCTACTCCATCTCCAAGATCGCCGGCGAGGCGGTGGTCCGCTCTACCTCCCGGGTGCTTGGCGTGCCCACCACGATCGCGCGGCTCAATGTCCCGTACGGTGACAACGGCGGCTGGCCGTTCTACCACATGGAGATGATGCTGGCCGGAATCCCGATCCCGGTGCCGCCCGGCGGTCCGGCCCGCTACAACCCGATCCACCAGGACGACATCGTCGCGACCATCCCGAAGCTGCTCGAGATCGCCTCGGTCCCCGCCGTCACGGTCAACTGGGCCGGCGCCACGACCGTCAGCCTGCAGGAATGGTGCGAATATCTGGGCTCGCTGATCGGCCGGGAACCGGTGTTCCAGGAGGATCCGCGGGCGCTGAGCGGAGTGCCCATCGACCTGACCCGCATGCGCGAGCTCGTCGGCGGCACCTCGGTCGATTGGCGCGACGGGATCCGCCGAATGGTCGCCAAGTTTCATCCCGAGTTGGTGGGTGCGTGAATGTCGTTGGAAGGATGGATATGTCGAGAACGGTGGTGATCGGCGCGTCGAGCGGGCTCGGGCGCTGTATCGGTGTCGGCCTGGCCCGGCGCGGTGCGAACGTCGCGCTGCTGGCTCGCCGGCGCGAGCGCCTCGAAGGGGCGGCACAGGATGCGGGGGAGGGCGCAGTCGCCGTCGAATGCGATGTGACCGACCAGGATTCGTGCCGATCGGCGATCGACGCGGCCGCCGCCGCGCTCGGCGGAATCGACAGCCTGGTCTACGCCTCGGCGATCTGCCCGCTGGCGCGGATCGCCGAAACCGACGCCGAATTGTGGCGGCGGGTGATGGATACCAACGTGATCGGCGCGTCGCTCGTGACGGCGGCCGCGGTACCGCACCTGGCGGCATCGGGCGGCAAAGCCGTTTACCTGTCCTCCGATTCGGGCACGTACGGACCGCCGTGGCCCGGCCTCGGCGCGTACGGCGTCAGCAAAGCGGCCTTGGAGCGACTCGTCGAGGTGTGGCGCGCCGAATATCCGAACATCGGTTTCACCAACCTCATCGTCGGCGAGTGCATGGGCGGCGAGGGCGACTCGATGACCGGGATGAGTTCCGACTGGGACCGAGAGCTCGCCGCCAAGACCTACCCGCTATGGACCGCGCGGGGCTGCATGCCGGGTCAACTGATGCCCGTGGAGGATCTCATCGACGTGGTGCACACCATTCTGCGGACCAATGCGATGACCTCGATGCCGGTTGTCGTCGCCCGGGGAGCGTCCGCGACCCCGGCCGGACTGCTGGACGCCTAGCGAGATGTCCGAGCGACTGCGCGACATTCGGGAGTTCACAGGGGACACCGACGCATACCGGGCCGAGCTGCACCGCCGCTGGACGGGTCTGCTCAGCTACCGCTACATCGGCCGAAACCACGCGTCGATGAACATCGGCGAGGTCGACGACACCGTCCGCATCCGCCGCGACATGCGCAACGAGGCAGGCGGAATCATGGTGGCCCCGTTGGCGATTGCCTCGCCGGAGGGGTGCCAGACCGACATGGTCGCGGTGCCCAATCCGGTGATCTCGTCGGTGCAGATCCTGGACCCGGCTTTCGACGTCGACACCATCCTCGTGGTGGGGTCGGGCAACGTGCACCAGGGCAGGACGATGGGCTACGGCCGCTGCCTGATCGTCGACGCGGCCGACCCCGACCGCGTGATCGCCTTCATCCAGGGGCAGGGCGCGGTCATCGGAACACCACCGGCGGGTCTGGACAAGATGGACGTCACCGGTACGGAGCTGGTTGTCGAGGATTCCCCGGATCTGCCTCCACTGTGGCGGGCGTTCGGCGCGTCGAGGCGCGACGACGGGCACTGGGTCATGCCCGAGCTCACCCTCGAGGTCGCATCACCTGATGCCGCGCTGCACATCGGTCCGCAGCACGTCCTGATGGAAACGGCCGCGGTGGATCTGGCCGCCGAGCAGGCGGGCACCAGGAAGCTGCAGGTGCAGAGCTGGCACGTGATGTTCATGTCGCGGGGCAAGGTCGGCCCGTTCCGTGTCGACGGGAACGCGTACCGCGGCGCCGACGGGCGTATCGGCGTGCGCATGCTCATCCACGACGAGGGCAACGCCGACCGCCCTATCACCGCCGGTTCGGCCGTGTTCGACGTACTGTAGGCGCTTAGCCGCCGGGCGCTCGCCGGGCATCCGGGCGAAGGAGAGGCACATGCAGCTGCGGGGTAAGAACATCCTGCTCACCGGCGCCACCGGCGGGCTCGGGCGCGCGATCGCCGCCGCGCTGGCCGAGCGCGGTGCGCAGCTGATCCTGAGCTCGCGCAAGCCGCAGGAACTCGACGAGTTGGCGTCCGCGCTGCAGGGCTCCGGCCATCGCACCGTCGTCTCGGATCTCGCCGAACCCGGCGCCGCGACGGCGCTGCTCGCCGAGGCCGGCGAGATCGACGTGCTGGTCTCCAACGCCGCGTTGCCGGCCTCCGGCAAGCTGGACAGCTTCACCCCCGAACAGATCGAGCGGGCCCTGCGGGTGAACCTCGAAGTGCCGGTGCAGATGACGCGTGCGCTGATCCCGGCGTTCACCGAGCGCGGCTCCGGGCACTTCGTCTACCTCTCGTCGATCTCCGGCAAGACCGCCACGGCTCGCGCTTCGCTCTATGCGGCAACGAAATTCGGCATCCGCGGCTTCGCGCTCTGCCTGCGCGACGACCTGCGGCCCGCCGGGGTGGGCGTGTCGGTGGTCAGTCCCGGGGCGATCGGCGGCGCCGGGATGTTTGCCGACTCGGGGGCCAGTGCACCGCCGCTGATCGGCACCGGCACACCCGAACAGGTCGGCGCCGGCGTCGTCGCCGCGATCGAGCGCAACCGCGGCGAGGTGACCGTGGCGCCGCTGCGCCAGCGCGCGCTGGCGAAATTCGCCGCCAATGCTCCGGAGCTGTCCTCGCGCCTCGCGGGCGAGATCGCCGCCAAGGCCGCCGACGAGATCGCCGCAGGCCAGGCCGACAAGCGCTGAGGCGCTGAACCGGAGGGCCGACACTCGGCGAGCGAGGTCAGCGGCCCAGCCGCCGCATCGCGCGACCCATCCGCGTCACGGCCTCGGTGATAATCGCTTGCGAGGTAGCGATGTTCATGCGCACATGCCCCGCTCCGCCGGTGCCGAACGCGTGGCCGGAGGTGAGCAGGACACGGGCATTGTCGAGGAACCAGCGGGCCGGGCCGGACAGGTCGGATACCACGGCGGGGCCGTCGGGGGCCTGCTCGGCGAAGCCCAGCGGCCGGCAATCCAGCCACGCCAGGTAGGTGCCTTGCGGGGCGCGATAACCCACGCCGGGCAGGTGCTCGGCAACCAACTCGCCCAACAAGGTCCGGTTCGCGTCCAGGCCGCGCAGCAGTGCATCCAGCCAGTCGCCCCCGGTGCGGAACGCTTCGGCGTGCGCGATGACGCCCAGATGGCTCGGACCGTGGCTGACCTCCTCGGGCATTCGCCCGAGGTCCGCGGCCGACTCCGGGCCCGCGACGGCCAGCGCCGCCTTCAGCCCGCACAGGTTCCACGCCTTGGAGGCCGAAAGCAGGGCCAGCCCGTTCTCGGCCCCGGGGACGCTCAGATAGGGCGTGAAACGCGCGCCCGCCAGTACGAGCGGGGCGTGTATCTCGTCGGACACCACGCGGACACCGAATCGGCGGGCACGTTCGGCGACGCCGCGCAATTCCTCGGCGGTGTGCACCGCCCCCGTCGGATTGTGCGGATTGCACAGCAGGTAAGCCACTTTCGCGTTCGGGCCACCCGCACGTCGGGCGCGCGCGAACGTGTCTTCCAGGGTCGCCAGGTCGATCCGGCCGTCGTCACCCAGCGGCGCCTCCACCACCCGTCGGCCGTCATGCGAGACGAACGCGTAAAACGGCGGGTACACGGGCGAATTCACGACCACCGTGTCACCGCGGTCGGTGACCAGTCGCAGCATCTCGACGGCACCGAGCATCACGTCGGGCACGACCGCCGTGCGGCCGATCTCCACGTCGTGCCATTGCCAACGCTGCGAAGCGAATTCACGCACGGCCGCCGCGTACGCCTTGCCGTAGGGATAGCCGGTGTCGCCGAGGTCGACGGCCCGATGGATCGCCTCAGCCACCGTCGGCGCGAGCCTGACGTCCATTTCGGCGACCCACAGCGGCAGGACATCCGCGGGTCGCGCGCGCCACTTCATGCTGCTGCGCGCGCGCAGTTGCTCGACCGTCAGTTCCTCGAGAGGATTGGGCGCCACGGGACTCACGAACGCCAAGGTTAGCCGCCGACGAACGCGCCCTTGGGGATCGTCAGGGGCAGATCCACCGAGCTGAGCAGGCCGGGTTCGGCGGCGACGACGTACGGCACGGCGTTGACGACGCGCATCGCGGTGGCGACCATCGCGCCGGCCCCCGAGGTCATGCCCCCGATCCCCGCGCGGGCGGGGTCGCGCAGCGTGGCAGCCAAGGTGCAGTCGATGTCGGGGTCGCCGCTGATCACGACGCGGTAGGACAGGTCCCCGATTCCGGTGGGCCACTCGGGTGCGACGTCATGCGCGAGCCTGGTGACGTGCTCGATGACGATGGCTTCCCGCCCGTCGACCACCCCGATCGCGCGCATCCGCAACGCGCCGCACGTCCCGGCCTCAACAGTGCCCATCGCGACCTCAAGCGTCCGGTTCGTGACGGCGCGGTCGAACTCCTCCCGCACCTCCTGCAGCTCGACCCCGAGGGCGTCCGCCACCAACTGGATCTGTCCCTGCCACTCGCCGGCGATGGCGCCCGGATAGCTGATCCAGGGCTGGTAGTCGAGCGGCCGGCCGAAGCCCAACGCGTCGCTCATGATGTCGGGAACGCCGTAATCGTCGTACAACCCGATCTCGAAGGCGTGAATCCTTTCGATGGACGACGACTGCGTGGACAGCACCAACGGCAGGTAGTCGGCGGCAAAGCCCGGTTCGATTCCCGACGCGTACAGCGACACCTGGCCCTGCTTGGCCGCGGCGGCCAGCTGGTCGCGCCATTCGGCGGGCTGGTAGACATGCGGGTTGACCAGGCGGGTGGTGCTGGTCGTGACCACGTTGATGCCCGCTTCGAGTAGCTTGACGTAGTCCGGAATGGCCAGCGCGTCGCGTTCGGGGCCGCTGGCGGCGTAGATCACGCAGTCGGGTTGCAACGCGATGAGCGCGTCGGCGTCGTTGGTGGCGGTCAGGCCCATCGGCTCGCCGTTGGCGAGTTCCCCGGCGTCCCTGCCGGCCTTGTCGTCGGAGTGCACCCACACTCCGACCAGTTCCAGTTCGGGACGGCGTCGGATCGTGGTGATGGCGATCGACCCGATGCCCCCGGTTGCCCACACCACCACGCGATAGGTCATCTTGCGCTCTCCTCGGGTGACGGCTGGTACCGAATGTTTGATCCGGAAGCTAACAGCCGCCCACCGACGGGTCAAGCACGGCCGCGTCAATGCTGAACAAACGTTAGGTTATTCTGCGTGGGTATGTTCACGATCAGGTTCGACATGCGTGCGCCCGACTGGGCGGGGCCGGCCGCGGATCTCTACGCTGCGGCCATCGAGATGTGCGCATGGACCGAGACGCGCGGCGCTGTGCTCGCAATCCTGTCGGAGCACCACGGCACCGACGACGGCCATCTGCCCGCACCGCTGATGCTGGCGTCGGCGATCGCGGCCAGGACCCGAAGTTTGGCGATACTGCTTGCCGCAGTGCCGATTCCGTTGTGGGATCCCGTCCGGCTCGTCGAAGAGATGAACGTTCTGGACCTCATCAGCAGGGGCCGGGTGTCGTATGTGTTCGGTGTCGGGCACCGCGGCGAGGAGTACCGCCACTTCGGTATCGACACGGCCACCCGGGGCAGGGCCGCCGACGAGATCCTGGCGGTGCTCGGCCCGCTGCTGCGCGGCGAGACCGTCGAATACCGGGGCCGTCCGGTCCGCGTCACCCCGGCGTGCGCGACGGCCGGTGGGCCGCTGATCATGATCGCCGGCGGTAGCAAGGCCGCGGCACGGCGTGCCGGCACCTTCGGTCTGGGGTTCATCTCCCAGACCGACCGGCCCGGCCTCAAGGAGTATTACGAGGCGCAGTGCCACGCACACGGACATCCGCCGGGTGTGGTCCAGTTCCCCGTGGCAGGTGCTCCGACAACGGTTTTCGTCGCCGAAGACGAGCGGACCCTTGACGAGGCGTGGGACGAGTTGGGCCCACATCTGCTGCACGACGCGATGATGGCGGCGTCCTACCGGCCCCACGACGATTCGGTTGCCAGCATCACCCGGGCGGACAGCGTGGCCGCGCTGCGCGCCGAGAACGGCCCGTACCGCGTCCTGACCACCGACGAGGCGGCCGAATTCGTCCGTGGCGGCAGGCCGTTGCCGCTGCACCCACTCTGCGGCGGGCTCGCGCCCGAGCGCGCGTGGCCGTACCTGGAACGTGCCGCGGCCGCCGCGGACCGGGCTCACCAGTAAGGAGTGCCGATCGTGCCGAAGCCGTTGCGTACCGTCGTCTGGTCCACCGGAGGAGTGGGGTCGATCGCGATCGATGCCATCGGTCGTCGGCCGGATCTGGAACTCGTTGGCGTCTGGGTGCATTCCCCCGACAAGGTCGGCAGGGACGCCGGCGAGTTGGTGGGCGCGGCACCGACGGGTGTGACGGCCACCAACGACGCCGACGCGCTGATCGATCTGGCGCCCGACTGCGTCGTGTATGCCGCCAGCGGTCCTGACCGCGACGGCGCCGCGGTGCCCGACTACCTGCGGTTGTTGCAGGCCGGGATCAACGTCGTGTCGACGACGTCGACGAGCCTGATCTATCCGCCTGCGTACTTCGCCCCGGACTGGCGCGATCAGCTCGAGGCGGCCGCACGGGCCGGCGGTGCGTCCTTCTACGGCTCCGGCATCTTCCCGGGCTTCGCCTCCGACCAGCTCGCGCTGCTCATGACGACCCAGTCCAAGCGCATCCGCCGCATCACGGCCAGCGAGATCGCGCTCAACGATCACTACCCGGTGGCCGACGTGATGATGGACGGGTTGGGTTTCGGCCGCCCGCTGGACTTCGAACCCATGATGAAGACCCCGGGCTTCATCGAGATGGCTTGGAAGGCACCGATATACCTGATCGCGAGCGGTCTGGGTGTGGAGGTCGACGAGTTGCGGAGCACCTTCGACCGGGAGCAGACGGATCGGGACATCGACGTGGCGTTCGGCACCGTCGCGGCCGGCACCTGCGGCGCGGTGCGCACCCGGGCCGCCGGGGTGGTCGACGGCCGCGAGGCGATCGTCATCGAGCACGTGATCCGGATGGCCCGCGATGTCGCACCGGGCTGGCCGACTTCGGACTGCGACGCGACCTATCGGGTCGACATCGAGGGTGACCCCGACATCCACTGCGTGATGACGCTCGGCGAGGCGGAGGGCCACGGCGCCGGACACGCCGCCATGGCATCCACGGCGATGCGGGTGGTCAACGCGATTCCCTATGTCGTCGACGCGGCACCGGGCCTGCTCAGCTCGCTGGATATCCCGACGACCCTGCCGCGGCATGTATTTGGCTGATCGTTGACGCACGTCTTGGAGTCGACGTAGCGTACGTGAGACAAATATTAGGTTGTCTAGGGAGCTGGCTGCGTGTTCACCTTGCGCTTCGACATGCGAGCCCCGGCGTCTGGAGCGCCCCCGGCCGCGCTGTACGCGGCGGCGCCCGAGATGTGTGCGTGGGCCGAGGACCACGGCGCGCTCGCCGCCGTGCTGTGCGAACACCACGGGTCAGAGGACGGGTACCTGCCCGCGCCGCTGCTGCTGGCCTCGGCGATCGCGTCGCGCACGCAGCGCCTGGCACTGAGCCTGATCCTGATCCTGCCGTTCTACGACCCCGTGCGCCTCGCCGAGGACATCGCGGTGTTGGACATCCTTAGCTGCGGGCGGGCGTCGTACATCATGGCCCTGGGGTATCGGCCCGAGGAGTACGAGATGTTCGGCCTGGACCTCGGCGATCGCGGGCGACTCGCCGACGAGAAGCTCGGCCTGCTGCGACAACTGCTCGCCGAGGAGGCGGTCGTGCGGGAGGGGCGACGGATCACGGTGACACCGCGCCCGCAGAGCCCCGGCGGTCCGGGAATGATGTGGGGCGGTGGGAGCCTGGCGGCGGCCCGACGGGCCGGCAAGTACGGACTGGGCATGCTGGCCAACGCCAACATCCCGGGCATGCAGGAGGCCTACGAGGCGTCCTGCCGCAAGCACGGATTTCAGCCGGGCGTGGCCTTCTTTCCCGACCGCAACACCCCGTCGGTCACCTTCGTCGCCGACGATGTGGACCAGGCATGGGCGGAACTGGGGCGGTATCTGCTGCACGACGCGCAGACCTATGCCGCGTGGAACCCCGGCAACGAGACGTCGGCGGGATTCTCGCACGTGACATCGGTCGACGAGCTGCGCGAGGCGGCGGCGTCGCACGTGATCATCTCGACGGCGGAAGCCGTTTCGCGCGTTCGCGCCGGCAAGATGCTGACCCTGTCGCCGCTGTGCGGCGGGCTGCCGCCGGAAATCGCGTGGCCCTATCTCAAACGCGTGGGTGAGGTCGTGCTGCCCGAGGCGGCCCAAAGGTTGTCCGACGTGGGGAGAGAGCGATGACGACAACCGAACTCTATTACGATCCCTTCGATTTCGACATCGATGACGATCCGTACCCGATCTGGAAGCGGTTGCGCGACGAAGCCCCGCTGTACCGCAACGACAAGTACAACTTCTGGGCGTTGAGCCGTTATCAGGACGTCTCGCACGAGCTGACCAATTGGGACACGTACCGGTCCGGTCGCGGCACCACGATGGACATCATCATGAGCGGCATCGAACTACCGCCGGGCGTAATCCTTTTCGAAGACCCGCCCATCCACGACGTGCACCGCAAGGTTCTCTCGCGGGTTTTCACGCCGCGCCGGATGGAAGCGATCGAACCGCTGACGCGGGCGTTCTGCGAGCGGGCACTGGACCCGCTCGTGGGCTCCGGCCGGTTCGACTTCATCGAGAACATCGGCGCGATGGTCCCGATGCGCACGATCGGCTACCTGCTGGGCATCCCGGAAGCGAACCAGGAAGAGATCCGCGACCGCGGCGGCCGCCAGCTCACGCTCAGCGAGGGCACATTCCGGCCCGTCCCGAAGGACTTTCTGGAGCACAGCCACGAGATGTTCGCGGAGTACATCGACTGGCGGGTCGACCACCCTTCCGAGGACCTGATGACCCAGCTGCTGAATGCCGAGGTCGAGGACGACGGCGGGACGCGGCGGCTGACGCGGACCGAGGTGCTGCTCTACACCAGCATGGTCGCCGGCGCAGGAAACGAGACCACCACGCGGCTGATCGGTTTCATGGGTCAACTGCTGGCCGAGCATCCCGACCAGCGCCGCGAAATCGTCGCGAATCCGGCGCTGATACCCCTGGCGATCGAGGAGGTGTTGCGGTACGAGGCGCCGTCGCCGGTGCAGGCCCGTTACGTCGCCCGCGACATCGAGTGCCACGGCACGACGGTCGCTGAGGGTTCGATCATGTTGTTGCTCAACGGATCAGCCAACCGCGATGAACGCAGGTTCCCCGACGCCGACACCTTCGACATCCATCGCGGCGCCGGTCATCTCAGTTTCGGGCACGGGCTGCACTTCTGTCTCGGCTCGGCGCTGGCGCGGATGCAGGCGCGGGTCGTGTTGGAGGAGGTCATCAAACGGTGGCCGGATTGGGAAGTCGACTATGCCAACGCCACCAAGGCCCACACGTCGAGCGTGCGGGGTTGGTCGAAGTTACCGGTCTTCACGGACTAGCGCTAGCTAGCGCGCAACGACCCCGCGCAGCATGGTGTCGCGGACGTGCAACTGTGCCACCCGGGTGCCCACCCGCGCCAGGATGCTCGACGGAATCCACTTGAGCATGATGACGCAGCGCGCGAGCGTCTCCGGTGTCGCGTCGTATGCGTTGATCTCACCAGACTGAATCCCTGCTGCGAGCAGCGATTTGATCTGGCGCAGCCGCGCCGCGAATTGCACGCTCGGGTTGGGCGTATCGGGCGGAATCTGTCGCATCCAGGCGAGCTGAATCCGGAACTCGTCGCCGAACCGATCCAGCGCGTTGGTGTCGACCCAGCTCAGCGCGTCCAACTTCGCGATGGGTGCTGCCTCACAACGCAGTACGCGCTTGGAAGCCGCGTCGACCTTCTCGTTGAACGCACTCATGATCGAGGCGAGCAGCGCGTGCTTGGAGCCGATGAGTCGGAACAGGGTGCCGGGGCCGATGCCGGCGGCCGTCGCGATGTCCCGGACGGAGGTGCCTTCGTAGCCCCTGCGGCCGAACTCGGCGCGCGCCACCGCGCGGATGCGGGCCAGCCGATCCTCCCCGTCCTCCCGGTCGCCGTCGCCGTCATCGCGCCACGCCCGGATCGCCTCGTCGGCGGCGAGGAACGCTGCCGAATGATCCAGCTCGTCGTCGGTGGGATGGCCGGTGCCCAAGCCTTCCAGCATGATTCGGCACAACAAGGGGGCTAGCCGGTTGGTGGGCACCTTGGGCCGCGCCACATCGAGACCGACCTGCAGCATGGTGTGGCAGATCCGTTCCGCCAGCACGCGCAGGTCGGTATCGGCGTTGAGGTACCCGCTCCACCGCGCCGCGCGCAGGTTCTGATACATCGCTTCCAGGATCGCCGCCGGGCTGCGTTGCGACCAATGGACGAGTTCGGCGTTGGCGCTGGGGGCCTCATACAACGAAATCTGGATGGCCGCGCGATGCGTGACCGCGCAGCGCGCGACCGCGGTGGCGAGGTCGGAGATTCGCGTGAATGCCGACCGTGGGTCGGGATCATCGAGGGTGTCCAGGCTGTGTTCGGCGATGCGGTCCAACTCGGCGTGATAGCGCCGCAGCAGCTCGACGAGCAGCGCTTCCTTGGAGTCGAAATGGTGGTACAGGCTGCCCGTTTTAATGCCTGCGGCAGCGGCGATCTCGTGCATCGACGTCCGCAGGCCCGACGTGGCGATCAGTGCGGCCGCGATCTCGAGCACCTCCACGCGTCGAGTGCCTTCGTCGACGGCGCGCGCGGCGTGCAGTTTCGTCGTCACCGCTCTCCCGCCATGGGACCGATTGTTTGGTTAACGCTAGCAGAAAGCGCTATCCGGTTGGTGCGCGTCAGCCCCGTCGTATTGACGTGCCCCGTTGCCCTCCCTATGGTCTGAACAAACGTTAGGTTGCGGAGGCTGACGCCGGCAGCCGCTTGCAGCTCGCCGCCGCACCCGCACGTGGTGCGGGCCTGAACTCAGGGAGATCCCTTGTCGTACGAAAGCACCGCCCAGCCGATCAAGATCGGGTACCTGATGGACTTCGTGCTGCCCGAGTTCTTTCCGAAGAGTTACTTCGAAGACCTCACGCAGCCGTTCGACCTCGTGTTCAGGCAAGCCCTTGAGCGGGGGTTGATAGACCGGCCGATCGAGATCGTCTACCGCGAGGCGGAGGGTCTGCCCAAGGGATCGGTGAAGGCGGTCATCGATGCGTACGGCGAACTGTGCGACGAGGGGTGCCTGGCAGTCTTCGGCCCCAACATCGGCGACAACGTGATTCCGGCGCGTGAAGCGATCGAGGAGCGTTTCCGAGTTCCCTGCATCAGCGTAACGGGATCCGATGTCGCGCTGGGTGAATGGGTTTTCGCGTTTCCGATGGGCTCGCACACCGACGAGCCCATCTTCTGGGCGGACCTACTGGCCAAGGGCGGGCACACGGACGTCGGTGTGCTGGTCGAGCAGTCGCTGGTGGGGGAGACCTACCTGAAGAATCTGCGGGAGGCGGCCAAGCGGAAGGGAATTCGGATCGTCGCCGACGTCTCGATCCCGCAGACGGCGCAAGACGTGACGGCGGCGGTGCGGACGCTCCACGAGGCCAGGGCGCAGGCTCTGGTGCACTGCGGGTTCGGCTTCGGGATCGTGTTCATCAATCCCGCGCTGCAGGAGCTGGGCTGGGACCCGCCGCGGTTCTGCGGCACCGCGTTCCAGAACGCGTGGCTCAACCCGGTGATGTGGAACGCCTTCCTGGGCTGGGTCGGGGTGGACCAGTACGACGAGCACAACGCCGTCGGCCAGAGCTTTCTGGACGAGTACAACGAGGCGTACGGGCGGCGACCGGAATGGTGTGTGCCGGTGGTCAATCGGGACGTCGCCTGCACCTTGCTGCGGGCGCTGTCCGACGCGCATCCGTTGAGCCCCCGGGGTGTGAAGGAGGCGCTGGAGCGGGTGAAGATGATGCCGGCCGCGTCCGGGGCCCCGGGCACGCGGGTGTCGTTCGGCAATTGGACCCGTCGCGCGTGGATGGGAGCGGGTTATCTGGTGGCCCGTCGGCTCGACGCCGACGGCGTCAATTCGCATCTCGTCGACCGGTTCGGCGAAGAGTAGTCGCGTGTGGGGTGCTTGTGCGCCCTAAGTCTGGTCGACCAGTAGCGCGCCGCCGGGCTGATTGCCGAGCGTTTGCAGCGGGAGGTCCTCACCCTGGGCCGTGAGGCGAACGATCTGAGCCAGCTGGCCGGGGGCGTCGCACTGCAGATAGTGGTCGGCGGTCGGCACGATCCAGTAGCGGTTGCGGCCGGGCTTGTCCTTCAGGTAGGTCTGCCATACGTAGTTCGGGACCCGCAGCGGTGAGACGTTGTCGTGCAACCCCCACACCACGGTGAGGTTCACCGAGAGCTTGGAAAGAGCTTCGAGCCAACTTGTTTCGTCGGCGGCACGTTCGTTCAGATACTGAATGACGTCGGGCAGCACGCGGGTTCCGTCGGCGTGGGCAAAGCATTTGGCCAGCGCGGCGATCTCCGGATCGTCCAGTGTGCGGCGCGGCATGAAGGTAGTCATGCCCAGGCCTGCGGCCAGCGCCTCCGGCGTCGTCGCCGCCGCGGTGCCCCGTGCCGTCGCGGGATTAAGCAGCGCGGTCTGGAACACCGTGAGGTTGGCCAGCGGAAGGTAGATGTTGGCGTTCGTCATGATGACGTCGACGGGCGCTGTCTCCATCGCATGCAACATGCCCAGCGCGATCATGCCGACGCTGCTGCCCCGGTCATGGGTGAGCATCCGGTACCCGCTCAGTTGCCACACCTCGGTGATCGCGTGCACGAGCAGACGCGCGTCGTCGTACAGGGAGTAGACGTACGGTTCCGGCGGCTTGTCGGAGAGACCGTGGCCCGGAAAGTCCAGCGTGTAGATGTCGAATTCGGAACTGAGCTCACGCGCCAGGGCGTGGTAGTCGATGCTGGACGTCGGGAAGCCGTGCACGAGCACCAGGGCCGGCGCTCCCGGTGTGCCGCACCGGCGGCTGAACACGGTCAGTTCCCGCCCCTCGTTGGCCGCGGTCGTCGACCGCCACCGCAGCTCGGTGCCGCCGGTTTGCCACTCCGTGAAGATGTCCAAGCCGCCAGCATAACCGTCGCCATCCCGGGCGGACCGCCGGCAGGCCGCGCCGTCAGTGCGACGGTGCTAGATTCGAACAATGCTCGAATCATTTCGAACGGCGTTAGAATCGTCGCTATGACCACCGCAACACGCCGGGCCTACGGCGCACTCGACCGCGACGAGGTGGTGCAGTCCTTGCACACCTTGGCCCGCCGCGTCGGCGTGCAGCGGGTGACGATGCGCGAACTCGCCGCCGAGCTCGGCGCCGCGGTGCCGTCTGTGTACTACCACGTCCCGGGCAAACAGGCCGCGCTGGACTTGCTTGCCGAGTCGGTGTTGGCTGAGATTCCCACACCCGCCGATGGGCCGTGGGACACCCGGCTTGTCGAGCTCTACTGCGCCGCCCGCGACGTCATCCTGCGCGTTCCCGGCCTCGCGAGCATCCTGCAGACCAGTGGCGGCGGCGAGCATTCGCGTCGTCTGGACCGGCTCAGTCGCGCACTGCTGTCCGAGGCCGGCCTCGGGAAAGCCGCTGTGGCCGCGGCACACTCGGTGCTGTATACCTATCTGCTTGGCTCGGTGAGCCTGGAGGAATCCCGCGGCAGGCGGCAGCGGTTCCGCGTCGGACTCGACGTGATCATCGCGGGGGTCAAAGCGTCATGACCACCCCGAAGCTGCACTCCCTGGTCGTCGAGAACCAGGACAGTCCCGCCGACCGCGACGCCGCGGCGGTGCTTGACCCGGACACCTTTGTCATCGGTGCGCCGTTCGACGCGTTGGCCCGGCTGCGCGTCGATTCGCCCGTGCACCGGGTGCAATTGCGGGGTCTGCCCCGCGCGTGGCTGCTGACCAAGTATGCCGACGTGCGACTGGTCAGCCGCGACACCGACACTTTCACCAGCAGCAAGGGCAACACGCTGGTCGAGGTCGAGGCCGGACCGACCTCGGCGATGCTGCCGGGCATCGATCCGCCGCGCCACGTCCACTACCGCAAGCTGATCAACCAGGGCTTCACGGTCCGCAATGTGGCGCGCCTGGAACCGAAGATGCGCAAGGTCGCCCGCGACATCGTCGCCAACATCACCGCCAAGGGCGAATTCGACGCCGTGACAGAGATTTCCGCGGAAATGTCGTTGCAGGTCATCGCCGACGTCCTCGGCGTGCCCGCAGAGGACCGCATGGAGGTCTTCCGCTGGAGCAACGCCATCGGGACCCTGGGCATCGAGGACCCGGACTACGCTCCCACGCCCGAAGCGCTCGGGCAGGCCGCAGCCGAAATGTTCACCTACTGCAACGAACTCGTCGAGCACCGCCGCAAACACGGTCTCACCGAAGACATCCTGTCGGCCCTGCTGGCCGCCGAGGTCGACGGGGAAAAGCTCAACCGCGATCAGCTCAACGAGTTCTTCCTGCTGCTCGCGATCGCCGGCAACGAGACCACCCGAAACACCCTGAGCCACGGCATCCTGGCGCTGTCGCAGCATTCCGAACAGCAGGCCCTGCTGGCCCGTGACCCCGAGGCGGTGAAGCCCGCCGTGGAGGAACTGCTGCGCTGGGCCACGCCGGTGATGCACTTCCGGCGCACCGTAACGCGCGACGTCGAGATCCGCGGCCAGCGGATCCCCGCCGACGACTGGGTGCTGATCCACTATCTGTCCGCCAACCGCGACGAAGACGTGTTCGACCGGCCCGACGAGTTCGACGTCACCCGAACGGATTCCGGGCACGCCGCGTTCGGGGGCGGGGGAGTGCACTTTTGCCTCGGCGCTCAACTGGCCCGGCTCGAGCTGCGGGTCATGCTCGAAGAGCTGTACGCCAACGTGCCCCGGCTGACGGTGACAGGCCCACCCGACCGCCTGCGCTCGTCGTTTTTCCATGGCATCAAACGGCTTCCGTGCAGCGCGGGTTAGCAGCCGCATGAGGCAGACCCTCAGCCTGCGCGCCGAGAGCGAAACTGTCGCGGGAAGCGGAAGGTTAGTTCTGCGCGAAGTTCACGATAGCGTTGAGCAGCGGCAGCTGGCCGGTCCGCGGCTGCGACGTCGGAAGCCGGTCCGGCCCGAAGAACGTTCCGCTGAGGTAATTGTCGGCTTCCCAGATTGATGCGTTGCCGACCTGGCCCTGGTAGCCGAAGTTGTCCAGCACGTAGGGAACGGCGTCGGCGTAGAGGATCGACGGCCCGTTCATCACCTGGAAGTGCAGGTGTGGGGCGTTGGCGTTGCCGGTGTTGCCAAGCTTCGCGATCTGCTGGCCCTTGGTCACCTTGTCGCCGGGTTTCACCAGCAGTGAGCCCTTGATGAAGTGCGCGTACATGACATAGAGGCCGCCGCCGATGTCCATGATGATGTGATTGCCGTCGATGTTCTCGACCGTTAACTTCTTGGCCAGCACGGGATCCGACGCCGGCAGGATGCCGGGCGCGTTGGCCTCCATGTCGTCCAGCGTGGCGGTGACGGTACCGTCGGCCACGGCGTAGACCGGGGACCCGTAAGCGGCGTAGCTCTCGTTTCTTTCCTTATCGCCAGTGTAGAAATTGCCCTGATCGTTGGTGCGGATCCAATCGATGGCGAACCGCTGGCTGTTGTTGAGTTTCATGTTGGCGGGGAGAATTGCGTCACGGTGCGCCCAGCCGGGATCGCAGCAGCCGTTGAGCGCCACCCAGTTTGCGCCTCGAAGCGGCGGGCTGAGCACCCGCGGGGTGCCCGCGGAGATGTTGAACGGGGCGCCCAGGGTGTCGATCGGTTGGGGAGCCGTGGTCCCCGGGTTGGTCGCCCCTGTGCCGTGCAGGCGCAGCATCACCGCTTTGGGGAATTTCGCCACTGCGTCGAAAGCGAAGTCGAGCAACAGCGAGCGCGATGCCAGCGGGGCGATGTTGATGTCGGGGGCAGGCGCGGCAGGCAGCAGGCGTAGCCGGTTGCAGTCACCGTAGTTACAGCCGGGCTGCACCAGTTGATTGCCGGAGAACGAGACGAGCACCTTGGCCGGATCGCGGGCGTCGACGACGTCGACGGAGCTGAGGGTGGCGGGGGCAGCGGTGGCGTTGGTCACCTGCACGTCGAAGGCCAAGTGGTAGTTGCCGTCGCTGCCGGGGAACGGAAACGTCGACTGGCTGATCGGTTGCACGGTCAGCGGGGTGAACGCGTCGGGCACCGTCACTCCGGCGAACGGGTCCCCGCCCGGCGTCGGCGGTGTCGTCGGTGTCGGCGGTGTCGTCGACGTGCATGCGGCGACCGCGACCGCCACTGTGAGAGCGGCGGCCCATCTCTTCCCGAGTTGCTTGGTCATCTTCGAGAGGCTACTGCCCCCGGGTATTGGAATGACGGAACTTTGGGTACACAGCAAATCATTCAGCCGTTGGGGGGTTTGCAATGAAGGACGGTCATGAGTAACCCAAATCCGATAGATCCTCAGGGCGCGGCTCTCCCGCCGCCGCCAGGCCCACAGTGGTCCGCTCCTGCACCACCGGCGTCCGCTGCCACTTACGACCCCGCAAGGCGGCCGGGCGCCGTCACGACGGCAGCGGTTCTTGCATTCATCGCGGCCGTTCTGCAGATCTTGGCGGGACTCCTCATGTTGGTCATGGCCGTGTCCGGGAGGGCCGCATTATTCGGTCCCCCGGGTCTGGCATGGGGTTACGCTGCGGCGGATTTCGCCCTTGCCACGTTCATGGTGTGGGGTGGGGTCGCTGCTCTGCGCGGCAAAACCAACACGATCCTCACTTACACCGCGCTGGCATTGGCGGCCATCCAAGTCGTCCAGACAGTGTTGACGGTGATCAAACATTACGGCTCGCCTGTCTTTACGATCCTCGGTCTGCTCCTGGCCCTGCTTGTGGCTGGAAGCCTGACGAGCAGACGGAGTAGGGAGTTTTTCACCGCGCGGGGCGGCACCGCCGCGCAGCCCAGGACCGTGCTCATCACCGGCGCGGTGCTCGCCGTCGTCGCCGGCGCCGTCGCCACACTCGTAGTGGTCAACAGCAAGCCTTACCGGCCGGCTCAACGAATTTACCGGCAAACGCATTACGTGCCGCGGCCTTATCATCCACCGACTTACCATCCGCCGCGCTGAGTAGCGCGCCGTGACAGGCGCCTACGATGCTCGTCATGATCAACACGCGGCTCGTCGGCGTTGGCCAATACGAAATCAGCACCGATGAACCCGACCTGATCAACGCGCGCTTCAGCACGTCTGGTTCGGCGGAGGGAACGATCGGCTCCGGACGCGCCAGGGGAGACACGTCCGACGGCTTTCCCGGGGACTACCGCGTCCAATACTGGGACGCCGCAGGCTTGTTGACCGGCGACCTGGACCTGCACATCGAACGGGTCGCGGACGCGTACCGGCTGACCTGGCGACACCGCAAGGAGAATGTCCGGCTTCCGGCGGCGATCGGCGAAGTCGTATTCGAAGGCATCGGCTTTGCGACCAGCGATACGGTCCTGAGCATCGCGTACTGGATGTCGGCGAAGGTGTCTGCGGCGTACGAGGCGAGGCCGCCGCGTTGAGGCGCACCCTCTTGGTCTTGTTCGCCGTTGTCGCCCTGAGCGTTGCGGGATGCGCGGGCGGCACGAGCCATGCGCGCCTGTGGGGTGCTTTCACCGAACGCGGCCTCACCAATATCCCCATGAAACCCGGCCTCAATGCTCGTGTCTTCAACGACTACACGCTGGACGCGCACGACTACATCAAGTACGACAAGTCGACCGGCCACTTCACTTTGCAACCCGGCAGCTATCGCATCGACGGATGGTCGCTGACCACCTTCGGGTTCAAGCTGACAGCCGGGCAGCAGGCCGCGGCGTACTCCGCGCCCGGCTACGCCTTCCTGTGGAACCTCGACAAGAACGACATGGAAATCCTTGCTTCCGCCCAGGACCCGCTGTATTCAATGCCGAGCATCATCAACGGCATCCTGAAGGTGGAGCGGACGACGAAGTACTACTTCGGCCATCAGAACGGCGACAAGGTCGACGGGATCAGCCTGCAGCTCTTCGATCCCGACATCAAGAAGCCCGACGGGACGCCGTCGACCAATCATGCGTTCGCGCAGTTGGTCATCGAGCGGCTCTGACCACCTCGAAATCCCCGGGGCGCCAAGTGCCGTCGAATGCGGCCTGCTGAGGGCCGTAGATGCGGAAGTAGACAAACCAACCCTTGCCGGGAAGGGTCTGGATCCAACGGTTTTCGTGCCCGGCCGGGGGAGTCGGGCCGAAAAACAGCGTGGTGTCATCGCCCTTGAGGCCGGTGAGCTCGAACAGCGAACGCAGGGCAGCTTTGTTCTGCGCGGTCTGGATTTGGGACCGGGTGCCGATGTCGTAGACGGTGACCGACCAGAACAGCTTGCCGGGCACGGGAAGTGGAACCGTCAGTTGGTAGTGCCGACCGCCGTCGAGGCCCCCTCCGTTGGCGTCGCGCAGCCCGAGCCAGTACAGCGAGCCGGCGCGGGTGTCGCGGCGAAACATCGCCGGCGAGGCGCCGATGGCCTGATAGAACCATTTCTCCCGGGCACCTAGATCGACGTGCGTGGCGGTGTTGAAATCGCCGTCCTCGTGGCGCAGGGCAGCCCATTCCCATTGCCGGTCGTCCCACACGCGGCGTTCGGAGCTGCGATCGGCGAAGGACTGCACCCGCATCTGCGCGCTGCCGGCCTGCGCGGCCGATTCGAGGAGGTTGCTCATTCGGTCATCAGGCTCGAACGGCTTGCCCTTCTCGATGCCGAGGGCCGCGAGTTCGCCATAGTGGGTGTGGTATCCGGGGAACGCGGGCTCTGCGTCAATGGTTTCGTGCAGCACCCGCCAGAAATCGAGGTTGGCCTCCCATTGCAGCGGTGTGGTGTCTTGGAACTGTCCGGTCAGGTCCAGCCATCGCGGTTCGGACCACTCGGTGGCAGGGTCCAGGGGATACACCTTGACGGTTGTGATGCGTTGCTTGGCCCCCGCAACGTCGCCGCCGACCGGCAAAGACCGGACACCGACGATCTGACGGTTGCTGCTCGCTCGGTGCGCGTAGTACTCGTCGCCGGGAACTGCGCCGCCGTAGTCGGGACCGAGCAGCACGTGTTTACCACCGTTGCCGGCGTCCGGTCCGGGCAGACCCATGTCGGCGACCCAGCGCTGGTTGATGTCCATCGACACCACGATGAGCGGACCGGGTTGCAGTTCGACGACCAGCGGGCCGACGCTCAGATCGAGCAGCAGTGGTCCGTACGGGGTGTCGGAGTTACCCGTGTAGACCAGTTGCTCGGGTCCGCAGTCCAGGATGCCGAAAACTTTATTGGGTACCAGCCCGGCGGCTTGGTTGCCTTTGATTATCGCGGCCCCGGAGACGGTGGGATAGAAGAACTTGTATGCGGTGACGGCACGCGTCAGGTCGGCGTCGTCGTAGTACTGCTCTGCTGTGGGAGTCCCGGCGTGCGTCACGATCCTTGACCTACCTGTCCTGCATAACGACACGAAATCGCTAGAAAAAATTAATGATAACGAACATTCACCTGCGACCCACGGGCGCGAAAAATCTATGCGAGCCCCGACGTCACCTATCGAACTTGGCAGCCATGACCGACAACAGAGCAGGGGGACCGTGCCCAGGCCTTGCTCAAGCGTGTCCCGCGGCGCCCTTGCCGTGGTGCTCGCCGTGTTGGGCGCCGGGGTGGCGGCCGCCGAGCCCGCGGATGTGCCGGCCGTGACATTGGCATGCGAGCAGCGCACGCTGGTGCTGTCCGCCTTTCCGGCGGAGGCCGACGCGGTGCTGTCGCACACGACGCTCGACCCAAACCCGGTGGTGGTCGCCGACAATCGGCACTTCTACCTCGGCACGATGAGCGGCAAGAAGGTGATCGTGGCGATGACCGGCATCGGCCTGGTGAACGCCACTCAGACCGCCGAGGCCGCGTTCGCCCGCTTCACCTGTGCGTCGTCGGTGGCCGTTGGGGCGGTGGTGTTTTCGGGTGTCGCGGGCGGCGGCACGAACCTCAAGATCGCCGACGTGGCCATACCGGCGCGGTGGACCCTGGACAAGGGAACGACCTTTCATCCGGTCGATCCCGGCATGCTGGCGGCCGCCCAGACGTTGTCCGTCGCACTGGAAAGCACCAACACGCTTGGTAATCCCACCTGTCTGTGCAAGAACGCCCCGATCGTCAGGCTGAACAACCTGGGGCGGATGCCGCGGGTGGTGGTCGGCGGCGACGGCGCCAGCTCCGACAACAACAACGGCCAGGCGTTCCCGTGCATCCCCAACGGCGGCGACGTTTTCGGCTGCCAACCCTGCAGCGCGCCGGATCGCTCACTGTTCTATACCGGCAACTTCTTTCAGGCGGCCGGGCCCTTTCTGAAGAATGCTCTGATCAGCAATCTGAACATCGCAACCCAAGACCCGGCCTACGACGCGATGGACAACGAGACGGCGGCGGCGCAGGCGGTCGCCGAGGCGCACGGCACTCCTTTCCTTGGTATCCGCGGCATTTCGGACGGGCAGGGCGATCCGCTGCACCTGCCGCCCTTTCCGGTCTCCTTCTTCTACTACAAGCAGATCGCGGCGAACAACGCCGCGCGGGCGACCGCCGCCTTCATGCAGAGTTGGGCAGGTATCTGAATCATGCAGTCGGACAGTGCGTATCGGGTGGCCCACGTCGGCACGGGCAACACCGGAAAGATCGCGCTTGCGCAGGTGCTGCGCTCACCGCACCTGACATTGGTGGGCCAGCTGGTGCACAGCCGTGAGAAGGCGGGCCGGGACTGCGGCGACCTGGCCGGCGAACCTGCCGTCGGCGTCGTCGCCACCGATAGTGTGGCGGACTTCTTGGCGCTCGACGCCGATTGCGTGACCTACTTTGCGGCGGTCTCCGGGCGTGCCGGCGACGAAGTCGTCGATGAGTTGTGCCGTATCCTCCTCAGCGGCAAGAACGTTGTCACACCCTCGTATCCGGCGCTGTTCCATCCGCCTTCGCTTGGTGGCCCCGTGCGAGAGAAATTGGAGAAGGCCTGCCGGCAGGGCCGTAGTTCGTTGTTCGCGACCGGCATTGCGCCCGGCTTCGCCAGTGACGTTCTGGCCGTGCACGCGGCGAGCATGAGTTCGCTTCCGACGAAAGTGACGATCCAGGAGCGCATTCCCTGCGGAGCGTATCGGTTGGTGGGCTTCTTCGGGATGATGGGTTTCGGGCGTACAGCGGAAGAAGACGTTGCCATGTATCCACCGGGAGCGATGATCGGCCACCTCGCTCCGGCGTTGCGGCTGCTGGCCGAGGGACTGGGATGGTCTCTCGACGAGATCCGCGAGCACCGCGACATCGCGCTAGCGCAACGGCATTACAAGTTCGAGGCCGGCGAGATCCCGCCCGGCACGATCGCCGCCGTGCGGATGCGGTTCGACGGCATCGTCGGCGGGGAGCCGCGGCTGCAGTTTTCGGCGATCTGGTCGATGCCCGACGAGCCGGTGGAGGACTGGGAGCCGGGCATCGCGGCGGGCAGCGCGACGCGTCGGCTGACGCGAATCACGGTCGACGGGGATCCTCCACTGCAGGTCGACTTCGCGCTCAACGGAGGGGAACTACCCGGCTCGGCCGCCACCGCCGCGCGCGTGGTGAATGCGATCCCGGCAGTTTGTGCCGCGGACCCGGGCATTCTCAGCGGGCTGGAGCTGCTGGTTCCCGCACGCGGGGCGTCCGCATAGGTGCGCCGGACTTCTAGTCGCGCAAGGTCGCCAGCATGCCGTCGGCCGACCGGCGCCAGGTGAACGTCTCCGCGCGCCGTCTCGCGCAGCTGCGACGCTGATGCTCTGGCCTGCCGATGATTTCGCGTACCGCACGGGCGATGGCTGTCGGGTCGTTGTCGGCAGACGCGCCGCTGTCGGCGGTGACGATCTCGGTCAGCGCCGACGTGCGCGACACCACCGCCGGTGTTCCGCACGCCAACGATTCCAGCGCCGCCAGGCCGAACGTCTCGTGCGGCCCGGGTGCCAGGGTGACGTCGGCCGACGCCAGCAGGCCCGCGACGGTGTGCCGGTTGGCGACGAAGCCGGTGAAATCGACTGGGAGGTTGGACGCTTGGCGTTGCAGCCTGGGCCGCAGCGGACCCTCGCCGACGACGACCAGTCGCGCAGCCACGCCCGCGTCGCACAGGGCCGCGAGGGCGTCGATGCTGCGGTCGACGCGCTTTTCCATCGACAGCCGGCCGCAGTGCACGAGCAGGATTTGTGCCGGGGTGACCCATCTTTGTCGCACCCGGGTCGAGTGGCGGCGGGGGTGGAAGGTTTGCAGGTCCACGCCGAGCGGGACGGTGGCGACGTTCGTCGCGCCGATGCGGTCGAACTCTTCGCGCGCGAAACCCGTCGTACACACGACGGTGTCGTAGTTGGCGGCCGTGCGCGCGTTGGCGAAGTCGGCGAGGGCGCGCGCGGTTCTATGCGGAAGCACCTGCCCGACAAGGCGATCCAGGCGCTCATGGGAGATCATCACCGTGGTGACGCCGCGCTCGCGGCCCCACGGGCCCAGTGACCTCAGGGTGAGCCGGTCGGAGACCTCCAGCGCGTCGGGTCGCAGCGCGTCAAGCAGCTCCTTCACCGGCCCCGGTAGCACCGCCCGGTAACCGCCGGTGCACGGAATCAGGCGGGCGGGCAGCGTTATTCGCACGACACCGGTGGGCAGCAGGGTGCGCGCGGGGTGCGGGCCGGGGACGATCAGGAACACCTCGTGGCCCGCGGCGCGGTATTCCGCACCCAACCGGTCCACCGCGGTGCGAAGGCCCCCGGAGCGGGGGCCGTAGAAGTTGGCGACCTGAACGACACGCATACCGTGAGGACAATCGGTCCTCGTGTGCAGTCAACGATGTAAAGCCGACCTGCCCCTGAATAGTGCGTGAATTCCGCTGAATTGGGGCGGTATGCCGCCGACCCCATCCGTCGCGGCGGAGAGCGCATGCGTACCTGCGAAAGCCCCACAGAGCACGACCTATTCGTCGTCCCCAGTTTCGAGCAGCTGCACTTCCTCCAGATCCATCTCGGCCTGTAACT
The DNA here is from genome assembly GCF_059812195.1 of Mycobacterium sp. NGS68. Lineage (NCBI taxonomy): Bacteria > Bacillati > Actinomycetota > Actinomycetes > Mycobacteriales > Mycobacteriaceae > Mycobacterium > Mycobacterium sp. NGS68. The sequence continues at coordinate 216,696 of NZ_JCALCE010000008.1, forward strand.
CGCGCAGCACGATGTCGTCGATCAGGTTCTGGTTGCGCATCGCGGTGAGGGCGTGGCGCTGCTGATCGAGAACGCCGAGGCGGATCCGCCGGACCTTTTCCCGCTTGAGGAGCAGATCGCTCGGCTCCGTGTCATCCGCTCCGCTTTCGGCCACCACCGCGGCGCGTTGCTCGTATTCCTTTTGCAGCCGACTCAACAGTTCCGGACTGACGTTGAGTTCGCCGGCGATGTCGGGCAGGGTTGCCAGCGCCGTCTCGGCGCTGCGTTGGCGAGCCATCTGCAGTTCTTGGACGTGCGCGTCGTCGTCGGGCATCCGGGCCCAGCGCACGACCAGCGGCAGCGTGCTGCCCTGGACCAGCACGGTCACGAGGATTACGACGGTGACCACGAAGATGATCAGGCTTCGGTCCGGGAACGGTGTGCCGCGCAGCGTCGTCAACGGGACCGCGAGCGCGGCTGCAAGTGACACCGCACCGCGGAATCCCGCCCACGAGGTGACCATGCGCTGACGCCAGTCGACCCGACGTGCGCGCTGCACCTCGCGCCGGTCGAACATGCGAAAGAGCGCCGTGGTGGCCTCAACCCACAGGACCCGGGACACGACGACCACCCCGGTGACCGCGAGCGCGATATACAGGGCATGGCGCAGCCCGCCCTGGGCGTCGGTGATGTGCGCGACCGCACCCGGAATCTGGACCCCGACGAACACCCATAGGGATCCGTTGAGCAGGAATGTGGCGATGTTCCAGAACGCGAACGCCTGCAGGCGCGAACGGGCCCGGATCACCTTCGGCCCGAAGTAGGTGAGCATCAGTCCGGACACCAGCACCGCGACCACCCCGCTGGAGTGCACCGATTCGGCGAGCAGGAATGCCGCGAACGGTGTCCACAAGCTCAGCGCTCCCTCTTCGAGCGGTGCGTCGAGTCTGCGGCGCAACAGCGTCACCGCGGCGCCGACCAGCAACCCGGCGGCGATGCCGCCGAGATAGGACCCGACGAAGCGCCCGACGAGTTCGAGTGGGCCGAGTTCGGCGCCGCCGACGGCGACGTGGACGGTCACGGCGAACAGCACCAGCGCGGTGCCGTCGTTGATGAGGCTCTCGCCGCGCAGCACCGTGAGCGCCCGGCGCGGCATCTTTTTCGCCAGACCTGCGACCGCGGCCGCGTCGGTAGGGGAGAGCACGGCGCCGAGGACGGCCGCAGCATGCGATTCCATGCCGAGCGCGCGTGCCGTCAGGGCGACCGCGAACGCCGTGGCGATCACGAGGCCCACGCTGAGAAAGATGATGACGCGCTGGTTGGTGCGCATCTCGCGGAGGCTCGTGTTCATGCTCTCCCAGTAGAGGATCGCCGGCAGGAACAGCAGAAGCACGATCTCGCCGTTGAATTCGACATCGCCGAACGCCGGAATCAGGCCCAGCAGAGAGCCCAGCAGGATGAGCAGGACTGGCGGGCCCACCCGGTAACGGCGGCCAAAGATCGTTCCCAGGATGACGGTAGCGACGAGCGCAACGATGAGGACGAGGCCAAACACCCGCCCATCCTGTCATTAGGGTGCGCTGGCCGCGCGATGGCGCTTTAGTTGCAGTCGCAGGAGCAGCAATCGCCACAGTCGCAGCAATCGCTGTCGCAGCAGCAGTCACAGTCGCCGCAATCGCAATCGGTGCAGCAGTCGCAGCGGTCGCAGCACCCGCGCTTCTTGGGGACGCCTTCGCCGGGCGCGATACCGTCCTCGCCGAAGCCCTGGGCGCCGTAGGGGCCGTAGGGCTGGTTGCCGAAGTTGATGCCATCCTGCTGGCCGTGCGGAGTCCCGTCGCGCATGGTGTAACCGGCGGCGCTGAAGGTGTGCGATACCGACCGGCGAAGTTCGCGGGTCAGCAACTTGCGGGGCAGTCGGCCGTCGGTGAATTCCACGTCGGCCAGCGCCAGCTTGATGCCCAGCACCGCGTCGTCACACAGCGCACGGACCTCGGAGAACGGAGTCTCGGTGGCGGCCAACGGATTCCACTTGCCGCGCGCCACATCGTCGCGGTAGTCCTCGACCGCGTCCAGCAGATGCGCCACCCGTCCGAACAGCTGCCCGACCTCGCGCAGCGGCGCCTCGTTTTCCGGGTGGCCGGCCAGCACGGCGGTGTGCGCGAAGGCGGCGGCGACGGCGGTCTCGGTGGGCTCGGTCACCGCCAGCAGCGAGCTGCCGGGACCCGCCGTCGCCTCGAGTTCGGTTTGGCGGTCCATCGCGGCGACCAGCACACCGGTGTCGAATCCCAGGCTGTGGCCGGCCTCGGTGCCCTGACGCACCCAGCGCTCGGCGACCCGGCGCGCGGCCGGTCGCACTCCGACCGCGCCGACCACGCCGTCGCGGTCGTCGACGTGGTCGCGCACCTTTGCTGCTGCCAGCGCCAGCGACACCACGGCGGCCAACCGCACGCACTCGCCCGTGGCGACGTCCGCGCGGCGCATTCCGCGCAGCGGGCACGGCCCGGCGGTCCGTCGCGACGGCGCGCTCTGCGACTGCGCCTCGACGAGCACCGAGACGATCAACCCGTCGTAGTTGGTGGCAACCCGCGCGGCCTGGCCGTAGTCGTCGCGCAGGGCGAGGCACAGTCCACACAGTTGGGCTCTCCAGGCGGCCGCGAGTTCGCCGCCGAGCCGATGACGGCAGGGCCGAATGATGCCAAACACGAATTGAAGCTACCCGACGGTTTGCCAGCGCGCGGCTGGAAACGCCGCCTTGTGCTTTCCAGCGGCCGCGGACCTGGCATATTTGGGCGGATGAAGACCGGAATGCTGCTGGCGCTCATTTCCTCGGCGATGCTGGGTTGCTCGAGCGGGGCGGTGCATCAGGCGGCGACCAAGACCATCGAGGTCTCCATGGGCGACGTCCTGAAGCAGAGCGTCATCGGCCGGGAAGCCACGCTGGCCGTCGGCGACACGCTCAAGGTGACGCTGGGCTCGAACCACACCACGCCCTACCGGTGGACCGCTGACGCGAAGATCGGCGACGCGACCGTCGTCAAGCAGACCGGTCACGAATACGTGCGCGGCAACTCCGACCTGGCGGGAGCGCCGGGCAGCGAGGTGTGGATGTTCGCGGCACTCAAGGCGGGGACGACGACGATCGTCACCAGCTACGCCGGCATCGTGGGGAGCGATCCCACGCCCGTCTGCACGTTCACCGCCCAGGTGACGGTGCGTTAGCGGTCCTGGTTTGCGCCGAACAGCACGTCGGGGTTGAGGATGCCCGCCGGGTCGAAGCTCTGCTTGATGCGACGCATCAGGGCGATCTTCGTGGGGTCTTCCAGTTCCAGGAAGTACGGGGTTTTGGCGCGGCCCAGTCCGTGCTCGCCGGAGATTGCCCCGCCCAATTCCATTGCCAGCTCGAATATTTGAATCATCAGCTGGTTTCTCTGGTCGGGATCCTTGCAGAAGATACCCAGGTGCACATTGCCGTCGCCGGCGTGCCCGCAGCCGATCACGGCGCCGCCGTTCGTCGCCGCCAAACCGCGGGCGGTCGCAAGGAATTTCGGCATCGACGCGCGCGGCACGACGGTGTCGATGATGTCGTCGGCGCCGGCCGCCTTCGCCGTCCAGAACGCCTTTTCGCGCGCTTCGATCAGCTTGCGCGCCGAGCCGCCCTCGAGGACGTAGGCGTCCAGCGCGCCCAGTTCGGCGAGCAGCTCGCCGCACCGTTCGACGTCCTCGTCGAGCCGATCCGCTGTCCGGTTCTCAAGTGCCACAACCAGATAGGCCTGACAGCTGTCCCGGATCTTGTCAGGAACGCCCAGCTCCAGGTTCTGGCTGTAGACAAGCGCGGCCATCGTCATGTTGTCGATGTACTCGAGGATGTAGGGCACCAGGCCGCTGGCGAGGACCCTCGGCACCGCTTCCATGACCTGGTCGAAGTCGGCGAAGGGGGCCAGCACGGACGCGCTGTGCTCCAGGCGCGGGTGCAGCTTGACGATCACCTCGGTCGCCAGGGCCAGGGTGCCTTCGGAGCCGACGATCAGCTGGGTCAGGTCGTAGCCGGTGGACACCTTGGCGATCCGCCCGCCGGTGCGGATGATCTCGCCGGTCGGCAGGACGGCCTGCAACCCCAGCACGTTATGGCGGGCCACCCCGTACTTGACCGCCCGCATCCCGCCGGCGTTGGTGCCGACGTTGCCGCCGACGCTGGACGACATCTCGCCCGGGTGGACCATGTAGCGCAGCCCGGTGTCGGCGGTGGCGGCGTCCAACGCGTCGAGTGTGACGCCCGGTTGGACGACCGCGACCTGGTTGGTGGTGTCGATCTCGAGGACGGCGTTCATCCGCTCGAACGAGATCAGCAGGCCGTCCGCCAGTGGGCGTGCGGCTCCGGACAGGCCGCTGCCGGATCCGCGCGCCGTCACCGGCGTGCCGTGCTCCGTCGCGGCTTTCAGCAGCAGCGCAACCTCTTCCGCTGTTTTCGGCTTGGCGACGTAGGCCGGTTTCTGCGGCGGTTCCGTCAGCTCCTCGTCGTGCGCATAGTCGTCGGGGACCGCGTCGCCGGTCAACAGGTTGTGCGCGCCGACGATTTCGGCGAACCGCGCCGTGATGTCGCTCATTGCAGGCCTCACCCTCTTCCCAGGTGCCGCCAGCGTAACGGCACTGCGGAATCGGCCGCGGATTTTCTGCCGTGGGGCTACGCTCGCGCGCCGGGCGCGAGGCTCGCGATCTACCGTTTGCGTCCGGGTGACGGGTGGACCAACCCGGACTTGGTCAACGCCTTTTCGACGAACTGCTGCACCGGCTGGGAGCGGAAGAATCCGGTGTGACCGCCTTGGTACCAATGGATCTCGGGTCTGTCCCAGTGCTCCCAGAGCCGATTGACCTGGTGGTGCGGGTGCACCAATCTGTCGGCGACACCACCGTAGATGAAGCGGGCCTGGGGGGCCACTCGTGGAGTCATCCCCAACGGCGAGATCATCCGGCCGATTGGTTGGGCAAGCTTCAGCGTTTGACGTGCGGGGTCGTCACGGCTGAGGGCGGCATGCCGGCCAAGCACTTCGAACAGATCGGCGACCGGCACGCCGAGGATCGCGCACGCGAGTTCGTCGTCGAGGCTGGCGACCAGCGAGGTGATCAGACCGCCAAGCGAGAGGCCCTTGAGCCCGATCGTCGCGCCGGGCTGCTCCGAGCGGATCCAGGACAGCAGGCGCCGGATGTCCCACACCGCCTGAGCGGCGAGGTGGACTTCGTTGAGCATGGTGCCGCTGGGGAACGCGTCGGCTGCCGGCAAAGCCCGAGCCCGGGGGCCGTGCATGGGCAGCACCGGCAGCACGACATTGAGGCCGAGGTCGCGGTAGTAATGCCAGGCGCGAAACAGCGTGGGGTCGACCGCGGCGCGTCCCATCGCCGCACCGTGCACGCATACCAGCCAGGGCCGGGGCTCCCGGTGCCGCATCACCAGGGCGTGCTCGCGGCGATTGGCGGTGTAACTGAGCCACCGATCGCGGCAGGGGTCGCCGGGGTTAGGTTCGTATTCGCTGTCGAAAGAGATGCGCTGGTACCGGCGGCCCATGTTGTTCACTGGCTTGGCGGTGACCTCAGTCAGCGGTGGCGGCGAGGCGAAAAACCCCTCCGGGTGGTCCAGCCAGCCCTTGTGGCCGTAGAACTCCAGCGCCGACCTGACGTCGCGATCGATCCGCTCCAACGCCGGGCCGCCGGGCGCCGAATGTTGCAGACGAAAGCCGAGTATCACCAGTTCGTCGCGGAAGGCGTGCCCTGCCAATGCCAGCGTGGGTCGTGCCGCTGGCAGCTCGTCAGGATCGCGATCCAAATAGTCGCCCCACGAACGCGCGTAGAACCCGCCTGTGCCGGTGAGGGGCCGCACGAGATGCCCCAGGGGCGTGGTGATGCTGCGTCGTCTAGCTGCAGTCGGCAGGATGGCTGCCTGGTCGGCGTCTCGCACGTAGCCTCTACTTCGTCGGATCGGCTCGGAATGCTCGGGGCTGTCGGTATCGGGCGAAAGGTCTTGTACCCCGACATTTGGTCGCGAAACGCGGGTGCCGCTATTCGGCCCCAGTGGCGACGGGGCGGTTCGGATCCGAACTCCACTGAGACCACGACCCCGGGAACAGCGCCGCGTCGTGGCCGAGCGCGGTCAGGGCGGCGACGGTGATCGCCGCCGTGACGCCGGAGCCGCAGTAGGCGCCGATGCGGCCGGCGGTATCGGGAAACAGCTCCCGCAGCGCGTCGTCGTCGAGAAACGTTCCGGCGCTGGTCAATACGGCACCGCTGGGTACGTTGCGGGCGCCGGGGATGTGGCCGGCGACGGGGTCGACGGGTTCGACCTCGCCGCGGAACCGTTCGGGGGCGCGGGCGTCGAGCAATGTGACGTCGCCGCATTGCTCCGCGGTCAGGGTGGGCAGCGCGCCGGCGTACAGATCGTCGTGCGGCACAGTCACATTGCCGGGCGGCGGGTTGACCGCGCCGGTCTCGAGGGCGCCGCCGGCCGAGCGCCAGGCTCCCAGCCCGCCATCCAGGATGCGCACGTTCTCGATGCCGGCAGCGGTGAGCACCCACCAGGCTCGCGAGGATCCCGCGCGGTTCCAGTCGTCGTACACCACGACGGACATGCCTTGCCGGATGCCCCATCTTTGGGCGGCTGCCTGCAGGCTGCGGCCCGACGGCAGCGGGTGCCGGCCGCGTCCGGTGACCGTGTGGTCGCTGAGCTCGTCGTCGAGCGACACGTAGACCGCGCCGGGGATGTGGCCGTCCAGGTGGGCCGCGCGCCCGTCGGGCGCATCGAGGCGCCAGCGCACGTCGAGAATGACTGGTGGATCGCCGGATTCGAGGAGGTCGGCGACCTCTGCGGCCGTGATCAGCACCTGGGCGCGAGGTTGCACGCACACGAGCCTAGCCGCCGTGAGGTTAGGCGAACGGGCGATGCGGGAACCCTGCGGGCTGCCGAACGCCTGTCGAACGCAGCGAAAGGATCGTCACACATGTCTACCCGGTTCGGACCGTATGACCTGCGCGAATTGATCGGCGCGGGCGGAATGGGCGAGGTCTACCGGGCGTATGACAGAACCAAGGACCGGATGGTCGCGGTCAAGCTGTTGCACCGCGAAAAGGCCGCTGACCCGTCGTTTCGGGAGCGGTTTCGGCGGGAGTGCCGACTGGTCGCCCGGTTGCAGGACCCGCACGTCATCCCGGTGCACGACTTCGGCGAGATCGACGGTGTGCTGTTCATCGAGATGCGCCTGGTCGACGGCGGCAGCCTGCGGGACCTGCTGCGTGAGCGTGGCGCGCTCGATCCCGGACAGGCCGCGTGGATCATCGCGCCGGTGGCGGCGGCGCTGGACGCCGCGCACGCTGACGGCCTGGTGCACTGCGACGTCAAGCCGGAGAACGTGCTGCTCACCGGGGATGGGTTCGCGTACCTGGCCGACTTCGGGATTGCTGACGTCGGGTCCCCGGCATACACGGCGCCCGAGCGGTTCAGCGGCGGCGGGGTGGGGCCCGGTACCGATGTCTACTCGCTGGCGTGTGTGCTGTACGAGTGTCTGACCGGGCGTCCGCCGTTCGAATGCGACGCGGTGCGGGAGCTGGTCGGCGCGCACCGGTCGTCGCCACCGCCACGGCCGAGCATCATGCGCCGGGGCATCGCGCGGGCGTTCGACGACGTCATTGCGCTCGGGATGGCGAAACAGCCTGCTTCGCGGTTCATCTTCGCCGGCGACCTGGCGAAGGCGGCTACCGCGGCGGCGGCGGCGTTCCCGCCGCCTGCGATTTCGGCGCCGCGCGCGGACAGTCCGGTTGTAGCTGCGGTGCCGGCGCGAAGCCCGGGCCGCGGGCCGTTGCTCGTCGGCGGGGTGGCGGTGGGGATGCTGATCGTCGCGGCGATCCTGGCCGGGGTGTTGGCGCTGGGCAGCGGACCTTCTCACGAGGCGCCGTTGGCGGCGCCACCCGTGGGGTCCTCGGCCGCGCCTGCGACGACGACGCCGTCGCTGTCACAGCCGGTCCAGGGCGCCGACGCGCTGGGCTTTGTCGGGCATTCGGCCCGGTGCGACGCCGGGAACCCGCCGGCCGCGGTGGTGCGAACCGCCAAGTCGATGGTGGTGGTGTGTCAGACCGCTTCGGGAGACTTCTACTACCGCGGTGAACGGATTAGCGACGGCGCCAACATTGAACTCGCCAACGCGCTGCGCGATTCCGGTGGATTCGACGTCACCAATCCGGCGAACGGGGTGCGCTACGAGGTGCGTCCCGAACGGTTGCGGATCATCAGCGGTGCTCACGTCGATTCGTCGGAACCGGTGCTGCAATATGCGTCGGCTCGCTAGCCGCGCTTCGGGTTGAAGGTGACGGGGAGCCTGGCCAGTCCGGTCATGCTCGGGTTGCCGAGGTACTGGTGGACGTTTTTGACGTCGACCACATAGTCGGGGAGGCGGTCGAGAACTGCTTTGACCATCACCTCGGACATCAGTCTGGCCAGGTGCGAGCCGATGCACCGGTGCGGTCCGAGGCCAAAGGCGAGGTGGCGGTTGGGGGTTCGGTCCAGCACGATCTGGTCGGCGTTGTCGAACTCGTGCTCGTCGTGGTTGGCGGCCAGCCAGCTGATGACGACTCTGTCGTTCTTTCGGAGGCGCTGGCCGTTGATTTCGACGTCCCTGGTGACGGTGCGGCTGAGTTGCTGGTTGACCGAGAAGTAGCGCAAGAACTCGTCGGTGGCGGTGCGGTACAGCTCGGGCTTCTGGATGAGTTGTTGCCTGAGGTGCGGGTGGGTGCCCAGGTGCAGGAGCGTGAGCGCCGTCTGCGAGGTGGTGGTGTCGACGCCGCCGGCGATGAGGTTCCACAGGATGTTGAGCAGCTGTTCGTCGGTGAGGCGCTGGCCGTCGAATTCGAACTGAAGGAGGAAGCTCGTCAGGTCGTCTTTGGGGTTGGCTTTTCTTTTGGCCGCGTATTCGAGGACTTCTTGCATCATGGCGGGGACTTGGGAGATGGCGGCGACGTACTCGGGGCTGTCCGTGTGCGTGGCCATGACGGAGTGGAACAGGTTGGCGTACAGCTGCCAGTTGTCGTACGGCAGGCCCATCATCTTCATGGTGAGGATCGCCGGGACCGGGCTGGCGTATTCGAGGACCAGGTCCATGTGTCCTTTTGCTAGGTGCTGGTCGAGGAAGGTATTGGCCGTGTCTTCCATGAAGGGCCTCAGCCGCTGGACGGCGCCGGGCGAGAAAAATGGGGCGAGGGCGTGGCGTAGGGCTAGGTGGTAGGGACCGTCGATCTCGCCGATGCCCAGAGCCGGTTGGCCTTCCGGCCGCGGGACGCCCATCTCGCCTTGGTAGCTAATGCCGTCCTGCGCGTCCGGCTCGTACTTGTGGGCGAACGTGTCGCCGTCTCTCGCCGCCGTACTGACCGCGTCGTAGCTGGTGAGGAACCAGAAGCCGTCGTAATGCTGGTTCCACGCGACGGGGCATGTCTCGCGTAGTTCTTTGTTTCGGGCGAGTTCGTTGAGGTTGAAGTCGTCGGCGTGGTGGTCGAAGTCGATGATCGCGTCCTGGCTTACGTCGGGGCGGGTGGCCATCGAGACTTCTTCCTGGGTTGCCGGCGGCCCATGGAGCCTATTGGGCTATCTTTGCATTATTACGCTTTTACGGGTGTGTTGTCGCGGAGGTTCGTAGTGCCTAGCAACGGAACGGTTTTCAACCACGTCGGGCTGTGCGTCGCGGATCGTGAACGGTCGCGGCGCTTCTACGAGGGACTGTTGGGTTTTCAATTTTGGTGGGAGATCGATCCGCCGGACGACCGGACCGCCGTGCTATTGGGCCTGCCCGAGCCACTGGGTGTGCACGCGACGTATCTGGTGCGCGACAGCTTCGTGCTGGAACTGATCGACTACTCGGCGCGTCAGGTCGAGGTCGGGCCGCCGCGGGTGATGGACCAGGTCGGGCTGACGCATCTTTCGTTTTCGGTGCCTGATCTGGGTGGGGCGTTGGCTCGGGTGGCGGAGTTTGGGGGAGAGGTGGTCGACGGGACCGTCACCGCCGGGTCCGCGATGATTCGTGATCCTGATGGGCAGTTGCTGGAGTTGCTGTCGGACGGTTGGTTGAAGGTGTTGCCGCCACGGCCTTAGTGGGCGGGGCAGACATAAACCCAAATCCATTCCCACCCGCCTGTCGGGCCGGTCCGCTACGCTCCCGGGCGTGCAAGAAGGCCTCTACGAATCGCTGTTGACGGAACGGTTGCACCACGAACTGGTTCAGCGACCCGACCTTCGCTCCGAGACAATTCCGGTCGATGGCGGCGAGCAGCCGCTGGCGATAGCGCGGCATTTGACGCCGATTATTGAGCGCGCGCTTCGGGCGGCTGCTACACCGCAGGACCGCGTCGAACTGGTCCACCGAATCCTGATTGCACTACACGATGCTGATGCAATCGTGGACGCGTTGTATCAGAGTGAATCTGGAAGAATCGAGCGGCTTGACGAGATCGTCGACGCGAACCACCTCGGTGCAATTCGTCTACCTCGGCCCGCCACTCCACTGTCGGACACGGCGCTCATGACCAATGCCCACAACGAGCCGACATTGGCTGCCGAGTTGCGTGCCGAACTCGCCAGCGCTGATCACGTGGATCTGCTATGCGCGTTCGTCAAATGGCAGGGCCTTCGACTGCTCGAGGAAGAGCTCGGTGAGCTCCGACGACGTAATGTGCCACTGCGGGTCATTACAACGACCTACCTTGGCGCCACCGACGCGCGCGCCCTCGACGCATTGGTTGATGAGTTCGGTGCGCGGGTGCGGGTGAACTACGAAATCCAACGCACCCGGTTACACGCCAAAGCATGGCTCTTGCGGCGTAATACGGGTTTTCACACCGCGTACGTGGGTTCGAGCAACCTGTCCCATGCCGCGATGGTCGACGGGCTCGAGTGGAATGTCCGCCTGTCGGCGGTCTCGACACCGCATTTGCTGGAGAAATTTCGGGCGACCTTTGACTCTTACTGGGAGAACATCGAATTCGAAGCGTATAAACCATCATCGGACGGAGAGAAGCTGCGTGCGGCGCTTGACATCGCCGCCGGAGGACGTCGACGTGACCAGCTGACCGTGACATTGTCGGGGCTGGAAGTTCATCCCAAACCGTTCCAGGCCGAGATGCTCGAGGAACTCGACGCTGAACGGACACTGCATGATCGCCACCGCAATCTGATCGTTGCAGCTACCGGCACTGGTAAGACCGTGGTTGCGGCGCTGGATTACCGCCGCCTTGTGCGCGAAACGCATGGCCGTGACCTCACTCTCTTATTTGTGGCTCACCGCAAAGAGATTCTTATTCAGGCAAGGCGGATGTATCAGGAGGTGTTGACCGAATCGACATTCGGTGAACTCCTGGTTGGCGGTGATCAACCGACTAGGTGGAAGCATGTCTTCGCGAGCATTCAGTCGCTGTCAGCTGAACGAATTGCCGCTATCGATGCCCACCACTTCGACGTGGTGGTGATCGACGAGTTCCATCACGCCGAGGCTGCGACATATCGACGTCTGCTTGAGCATGTGCGCCCCATCGAACTGCTGGGGTTGACCGCGACTCCTGAACGCGGCGACGGTGTAGACGTCCGGGAGTATTTCGATTGGCGCGTTGCCGCTGAACTTCGACTCTGGGAAGCCCTCGAACAGCACCTGCTGTGTCCGTTCCACTACTTCGGCGTTCACGACGGAGTCGATCTGGGCGACTTGCAGTGGAAGCGAGGTGGATACGATTTGTCCGCGCTGAGCGGCCTATACACCGGCAACGATGCACGCACACGGATCGTGCTTAAGGAACTCCGCGACAAGGTGGCCGACGTGGCCACCATGCGTGCCTTGGGATTCTGTGTAAGTGTCGAGCACGCCCAATACATGGCGAATCGATTCCTCGCAGCAGGGGTTCCGGCCCGTGCAGTCTGGGCGGATACGGGTCCCGACGAACGCCAAGCCGCGCTGAAAGCATTGCGCGACAGGGAAATCAACATAATCTTCGCCGTCGACCTGTTCAACGAAGGGCTCGACATTCCCGAGGTCGACACGGTCTTGTTCCTGCGCCCGACTGAGAGCGCTACCGTTTTCCTGCAGCAACTCGGCCGTGGTCTGCGGTTGACCGAGGGGAAAACCGTGTTAACCGCCTTAGATTTCGTTGGGCATCAACGTCGAGAGTTCCGCTTTGACCAACGGTTTCGCGCACTGACGGGACTCGGACGCAAACAATTGATCAAGCAGGTGCAGCACGGCTTCCCGTTCTTACCGTCGGGCAGCCAGATTGTGCTGGATTCGGAGTCGCGGCAGTCGGTGCTGGACAACATTCGACAGCAACTGGCCCCGCGCTGGGCGGCGTTGGTCGGTGAGGTGCGCACGCATCCCGGCACCGACCTCGTCGCCTATCTTGACGATTCTGGTCGAGGTCTGGAAGACGTGCTGCGCACCGGTCGGTCGTGGACGACACTATGCCGCGACGCGGGAAAGGCCGTTGGCAAAATCGGCCCGCGTGAGCACGAGCTGATCAAGCGTGTTCGCGTGCTTGCTCATGTCGACGATCGACGCCGCCGCGTTGCTTACCACGCCGCATTAAGCGGAGGCGCCCCATCCGGTGGCGGCATCGAAGAGCGGCTGGCGGAGATGCTCTTCTTCTCACTGTTTCCTGGTGGCGGTGGATTCGACAGCGCCGCGGCAGGACTGGCAGCACTGAAGGACGAGCCTGTGGTCGACGAGATGCGTCAGGTCATCGACATTGCTTTTGACAACGCACGGCGTAGCACAATCTCGTTGGACGAATTCATCCCGGATCTCGCCGACGTGCCACTTGCGCTGCATGCCAGCTACTCGCGCGAGGAGATTCTGGCCGCCCTCGGGTTCGCGTCCTTGAGACGTACACCGAGCACGATGCGGGAAGGCGTTGCCTGGTGCGAAGCGGCGAACGCGGACGCCTTCTTGATTACGTTGAGGAAGACAGAAACGGACTACTCGCCAACCACGATGTATCGCGACTTCGCTCTGAGCCCAGAGCTATTTCACTGGGAATCGCAGTCGACGACGTCGTCGGCTTCGCCCACCGGGCAGCGCTACATTCATCACCGCGAGCGCGGTTCGCACATCTTGCTGTTCGTCCGGGAGACGAAAAGCAACGCGCTGGGCACGTCGCCATATGTGTTCCTCGGCCCAGCCGACTACGTCTCGCATGAGGGTGAACGACCGATGGCGATCACGTGGCGCCTGCGACAGCCGATGCCGACCGAAGTGTTCATGGCTTCGCGAGCGGCGGTCGCATGATTGGCTTCCGCTTGTTCGGCGCCAGCTGAACAAGCTGCATCGCTGCCGGACGGGCCGAGGTAGCTATTGGTCGGCAAGCACGCCGGTGGCAACCATGCCGTCTTTCGAC